>JAFAAJ010000101.1 GCA_023426625.1 Bacteroidota bacterium | reverse complement strand
AAAGGTTCTCGAACGTTTTTGTATTTACATCAAGTAATTTTTCGATGTCAAAATCAAAACCACTGATTTTCAAGATGTTTGAATTTTCAACTTCACCGATCAATTGAAGACCTCCAGTATACAATTCCTCTGTAGCTTCAATGATCAGACTTCCTATATTTTTAGCTAATAAAACACTTTCATCCGAAACCTCGATCTGTGCTCCCAATCTGTTTCCGAAGCTCATCTTGGCTAAAGCTACGGCAACACCACCTTCCTTAACAGTCTTTACAGAAACGATCTTTCCTGCTTTAATATTTTCAAAAATAAATTCGAAAATCACTTTTAAACTGTCATAGTCTGGAAGTCCGCTTTCCTGAGGAATATGGTTGAAAAAATAGATCTTATTTCCTGCCTGTTTAAATTCCGGAGAGATGATATTTTTCTTTTCTCCGTTCGCACAGGCGAATGAAATCAACGTTGGCGGAACGTTCAGATCCTGATAAGTTCCACTCATGGAATCTTTCCCTCCGATCGCCGCTAAACCCAGGTTAATTTGGGCATCATACGCTCCTAAAAGCGACGCTAAAGGTTTACCCCATTTCTCAGGATTCTGACCTAATTTCTCAAAGTATTCCTGGAAGCTAAGTCTGATATTTTTATAATCACCCCCCATCGCAACGATCTTCGCCACGCTTTCCACAACAGCATAAGACGCGCCCAATAATGAGTTCTGCTTTGATATTTCCGCATCAAATCCCCAACTCGCCAAAGAAACTGTTTCCACATCTTTAGCTCCTAAAATCGGCAAAGTTTGAGCACATCCCTCCATTAAGGTTTGCTGATACTTTCCTCCTAAAGGCATGGCAACAGTAGTTCCTCCAACGGAAGAATCGAACATTTCCAATAATCCTTTCTGAGAAGCTACGTTTTTATCTGCAAGGATTTCTAAGAATTTTTCCTCTGTGAAAGACTGGTTTTCAGCTTTCACTTCTTCAAGATGGGTAATTCTTACTTCCTGATTTTTAGAACAGCCGTTTGTATTCAGGAATTCCCTTGAAAGATCAACGATCTTATCTCCTTTCCAGAACATCTGCATCCTTCCGGAATCGGTTACTTTTGCCACTTCTACGGCAACAATGTTCTCCGCTTCACAGTATTTGATGAACTGTTCTTTATCTTGTGGATCCACAACAACCGCCATTCTTTCCTGAGATTCGGAAATTGCAAGCTCGGTTCCGTTTAATCCTTCATATTTTAATGGTAAAACATCTAAATTTACTTCTAATGAATCAGCGATCTCACCAATTGCCACAGAAACTCCTCCCGCTCCAAAGTCATTGGATTTTTTGATCAGTTTCGTCACTTCAGGCTTTCTGAACAATCTCTGGATCTTACGCTCCTCCACTGCATTTCCTTTCTGAACTTCAGAACTCATGGTATGAATAGAGGTTTCATCCTGCTCTTTTGAACTTCCGCTCGCTCCTCCAACTCCGTCACGACCTGTTGCACCTCCTAAAATGATGATAGAATCACCTGCTTCAGGTTTTTCGCGTCTCACCCAGTCTACAGGAACCGCTCCGGTAACGAAGCCAACTTCCATTCTCTTAGCTTTGTAACCTTCATCATAAATCTCCGAAACCATCGTTGTGGCTAAACCAATCTGGTTACCGTATGAAGAATATCCGTTTGCAGCCTGTTTCGTGATTGTTTTTTGAGGTAATTTCCCCGGTAAAGTTTTATCAACAGATTCCAAAACATCTGCTGCTCCCGTTAATCTCATCGCCTGGAAAACAAAAGATCTTCCGGACAATGGATCTCTGATCGCTCCTCCCAAACATGTTGAAGCTCCGCCAAAAGGTTCGATCTCCGTCGGGTGATTATGTGTTTCGTTTTTGAATAACAAATACCAAGGTTCCTTTTTACCGTCGTATTCCGCTTCGATCTGGATGGTACAAGCATTGATCTCGTCTGAAACCACAAGGTTTTCAAGCTTTCCTGTTTTATGGAAATATCTTCCGCAAACGGTTGCCAAATCCATTAGAGAGATCGGTTTCAGTTCGCGGCCTAAGAATTTTCTTTTTTCGATATAATCATTAAAGATGGTTTCCAATGTGTGTTTGAATTTTCCTTCAAACTGAATATCTGACAGTTCCGTTTCAAAAGTAGTGTGACGACAGTGGTCGCTCCAATACGTATCCAAAACTTTCAATTCGGTTTCCGTAGGATTTCTTTGTTCTGTTTTGAAGTATTCCTGAATGAATTTCAGGTCATCCAAACCTAAAGCAAAACCATGATTATTGTAGAAATTTTCAAGTTCAGCCTCGTTAAAATTGATGAAGTTCTCATGAACGATCACTTTTGAAGGCTGCTCTTCCGCAGGAATATCCAAAACGCTAAGGTCTTTTTCCTGAGATTCCACTTTATTGATTAATAAATCTTTGATTTTTGCAAGATCAGTTTTGGAAACACCTTCAAATTCGATAAGTTTTCCGCTTCTTACTTTGGATTTTTCATTTTCCGTAAGCAAAGCGATGCATTGCTGTGCGGAATCTGCACGCTGATCATACTGTCCCGGTAAAAATTCCATGGCAAAATGAACACCTGTTGCAGGATTCTCCGTGTGCAATATATCGGTAACCGGATCTACGAAGGTGCTGTTGACCACTTTTCCGAAGTCTCCGTCATTCAATCCGAAAATATCGTACACATTGTACACTTTTACGGCTTTCACAGAGGGTACCACAGCTTTTACTTCATCAAAAATTTTTGGACTTTCTACATCGAAAATTCCTCTTTTTTCTACGAAAATTCTTTTGTTATTAGACATTAGATGTCAGTTTATATTAGATTTATTTCAATTTTCAAAGCAAATCTTTTGAATTTGCAAATATATTTTTATAACATTCCTACTGAGCAGATTCTGTGTTTCATATCACAGATTTCATTCCTACGGAATATTAAAATTTCAAAAAAAATGCAGCCGAAAAGACTGCATATCAATTATACTTTAAGATCAGCCTCTAGTCCTATCAGATCTTTGTTCTGGTCCAAAATCGGCTGAACTTCATTCTTGATGAATTCCTCGGTCTGGATCGGAGCAAATCCAATAAAGTTTTTAGGGTCTAATACTTCTTTTAATTTCGATTTATCCAGTTTTAACGAATTATCGTTTAAGATTCTCTCAATCAAATCATTCTGTTTTCCTTCTACTTTTACCTGTTTGGAAGCTTCCATAGAGTGAACTCTGATCACCTCATGGATTTCCTGACGGTCTCCTCCTGCTTTTACTTCTTCCATGATGATGTATTCTGTCGCCATGAAAGGTAATTCTTCTTCGATATGTTTGTTGATTCTGTTCGGATAGACTACAATTCCGTTCATAATGTTGCTCCAGATCAAAAGAATGGCATCCACAGCTAAAAACGCCTGAGGAATTGTTAATCTTTTGTTCGCTGAATCGTCCAATGTTCTCTCAAACCATTGTGTAGAAGCTACCATTGCGGAACTGGTGGTCAAAGACATTACATATTTTGCCAAAGCTCCGATTCTTTCACTTCTCATTGGGTTACGTTTGTAAGCCATTGCCGATGAACCGATCTGGTTTTTCTCGAAAGGCTCTTCAATTTCCTTAAGGTTTTGAAGTAAACGTAAATCGTTGGTGAATTTGTGTGCTGACTGTGCGATATTTGATAATAATGCCACTACTTTAGCATCAATTTTTCTGTCATAAGTCTGACCGGAAACTCCAAACACCTTATCGAATCCGAATCTTTTTGAAAGTTCTTTATCTAAATGCTTTACTTTGGAATAATCTCCGTTGAAAAGTTCCAGGAAGCTTGCCGCAGTTCCCGTAGTTCCTTTTACTCCTCTGAAACGTAGTGTTTCCAGGAAAAAATCAAGTTCTTCGATATCAAGAACCAAACTCTGCAACCAAAGAGTCGCTCTTTTTCCAACTGTGGTTAACTGAGCCGGTTGGAAGTGCGTGAATCCTAAGGTAGGAAGATCTTTGTACTGAATAGCAAAATCCGCCAATCCTTTGATCACGTTCACTAATTTTTTCTTTAATATTAAAAGTCCGTCGCGGATCTGGATAAGATCTGTATTGTCTCCTACAAATGCCGAAGTAGCTCCCAAATGGATAATTCCTTTTGCTGAAGGCGCCACATCTCCATAAGTATGAACGTGAGCCATAACATCATGACGGAATTTTTTCTCGTATTCAGCCGCTTTATCAAAATCGATGTTTTCGGCATTAGCTTTTAACTCAGCGATTTGCTCGTCTGTAATTTCAAGTCCAAGGTCTTTTTCGATTTCAGCAAGAGCAATCCAAAGTTTTCTCCAGGTA
>JAFAAJ010000077.1 GCA_023426625.1 Bacteroidota bacterium | reverse complement strand
AACCTGGATAGTCTTGTTTAGGAAAAGCATTTACAAAATTAGAATAATTAGGCATTTGCTTTATTTGGTATTGCAAAGTACTCAAAATATTATCTAAATTATTTACATATTCTCCATCCATTCCTTCCGGAGTTCCCATAAACCAATTCTGAAACTGTTCCCAGGTCGTACTAGGATTTTGTATAAGGAAATTAATTCCCCAATATCCAAAATCTTCTCTGTTCGGATAATCCTGTAGAATATATGCCAAAATTTGATCAAATAAAGCAGGATGTTGTGATTTCCATATGTTTTGTGCAGAAGATAAACCTGTATTGAAATTAAAAGTATTGATATAATTGTTAATAGCAGTTTGCATTTCCTGGGCCGTAGATATAGGACCAATACTGTTGATAAAAGAAATTGCAGCAGCTTTATGTTGAGGATTCTCATTTAAAAAAGTAACAATCTGGGAAGCAACATTCGGCGATTCCAAAATTTTAAATTTTTGAATATCTGTGAGAAAATAATCAGGTTTTAGTTTCATTCTCAATGTGTTGTAAACCTGATCTGCTGTACCATACACATAAGCTCCGGAAGAGTTACTCGGGAAAGTCGCAGTGGGAGTTCCCGTATAGTAAGTAGAACCGGAACTATTCGACCCTAAACCTGAAGCTGTAGCACATTGAGTGATCATGATCTGAATCGGATGAGTACACCCTCCAGGATTGTGAACTTCATGGCAGGAACACGGACCAGATACCAAATATGTAGTACATTCAACATCTTCTTTTGCGATGACAGACTGTGGATTAAAATTATATGGTACAGATGAAATAATATCTACTTTTCCATCATCCCTAAGCCGTACTCTAATCATTCTTGATTCTATTTCTCCATCCGAAATTTTAATCGAAAGGAATTCAGAACATCCTCAGCTTCCGCTGTTTTGCTTATTGCAGGAATAGTATAATATACAGCGTTTTCAGCAATAATTTTTTGAATATCATCCGTATTGAAATAATAATCATTATCTTCGGATAACTTTCCGTTTTCTTTGTTTTCTATCCTGTATTTCCAGGTAAAATTACTGATGTCATGAGATAACTGTTTATCGTGTCCGGAAATTCTACCAAGAACTTCATCTATATTTACTTTAAGCGTAAAGTTAGCAGGATGTTCCGCGTTCTCAGGTTCCTCTTGATTAATAGATTCTGAACGGCAACCTAATAGTAAAATTACTAATGTCATAAGCATTAGCCAATAATTTTTTTTCATAATTTGAATCTTTAATTAACTCAACAAATATAAAATATTTATTCACACAACAATGAAATTAATATAACAAAATGAATGCACTAATGATAATTCAAATTATTGTTAATCAGTAATTAGACTAATGAATTTAAGTTGAAAAAAATTCACTAAAAATAAATTTATTATAGAAAATTTAGAATGAAAGATTTCGTCAATTCTAATAATCAAAAAAAGCAGTAATCACTTACTGCTTATATATTTTAAAGTTTGTTCTGTTACCAGTCTGAAGCTCTTTTGCGCTTTTCGATCATATGATCCACTGATATTTTCCCGGCTCCGAAAGCCATCAGTAAAAGAAATACGGATAGATAGATAAGACTCATCTCTCTTTTTTCAAAAGGATCTGCTCCATGAACTACAAATGCAGCAATACACATGGTGAAGATCAGAAAACCTAATGATATTCTCGTAAAAAGCCCCAGAATAAGAAATATTGCACAAACAAATTCGGCAAAAATCGTAAGGATCAAAGTGATCTGAGGTCCCAATCCCAGGAAATCGTAAAACTGAATTTCATTACCTTCCAATAGCATTTGAAGTTTCGGAAATCCATGAGAAAGCATGGCAAAACCAATAAAAACTCTCACAATTAAGAGAACAACATCTCTAAAAACAGCACCAGAATTCGAGCTCAAATAGTTCATTCAAAGAAAATTTAGATTAAAGATAATAAAAAATCTTTCAATACAACGAGAATTATACGCGTTTTAGTCTATCTGTAGCCGAAATTTTTCAAATCCCTGTCATTTTTTCGCCAGTCTTTTTTCACTTTTACGAACAAATTCAAATGAATCTTCTTTCCAAAGAATTTCTCAAGATCCAGTCTGGCTTCGGTTCCTACTTTTTTGATGGCTTCTCCTTTATGTCCTATCACAATCCCTTTCTGGGTATCTCTTTCTACATAAATAATAGAGTCGATAAAGATAATTCCCTCCTTTTCCTTGAATTGTTCCGTAACCACTTCTACAGAATACGGGATCTCTTTTTCGTAGTTTAAAAGGATCTTTTCACGGATCGCCTCATTCACAAAGAATCTCTCCGGTTTGTCGGTGAACTGATCCTTGTCGTAGTACGGAGGGTTTTCCGGAAGTAAAGATTTTATCTTAGGTAAAATGATTTCTGTGTTAAAGGCATTCAATGCGGAAATGGGCAGAATTTCAGCTTTGGGAATCCTTTGATGCCATTCTTCCACCAGCTTTTCAAGACCTTCCTGGTTGGTCTGGTCCACTTTATTTAATAACAGTAAAACCGGTACGGGAATTTTATTCAGTTTATCAATTAAAAATTCAGAAGGTTCTGCTTTGTCCGTAACATCTACAATGAACAGGAAAACATCTGCATCCTGTAAGGAATCCTTAACGAAATCCATCATTTTTTCCTGCAAACCATATTTGGGATCTAAAACTCCGGGAGTATCAGAAAATACGATCTGTAGATCTTCCTCATTATAAATTCCAAAAATTCTGTGACGTGTAGTTTGTGCCTTTTGTGTTACAATAGCCAATTTTTCCCCCATTAATTGATTTAATAGGGTAGATTTTCCGGCATTTGGTTTTCCGACTATATTTACGAATCCTGCTTTGTGCATATATTATTTTTAAGGCTCAATATTGAACCGGATTGCAAAGTTAATGAAAACAAAAATTTAAAATGACTTGTTTGTGTGAAAAGTAAACCAATTCTATATGAATCTTTAGCAATTTTAAAAACAAAATGTAAGTTAAAACCGGTATTTTTGAACTATAAAATTTATTCATGGATATAGATCAGATCCTCGACCGTATTTATATTTTACCCGAATCTTCCAAAAACGCCTTGAAACAGCATGTCCGGGAAGTGTCTTATCCTAAAGGTCATTGCCTTATGGAAGCTGACAAGATAGTTCCACATATTTATTTTATCCGAAAAGGAATCGTGCACGCTTATGCTTCTACAGCAAGCAATGATATTACATTCTGGTTCGGAAGTGAAGGAGAAACGATAGTTTCCATGAAAAGTTATGTTGAAAATAATCCCGGCTACGAAAGCATTGAACTTCTTGAAGACTGTGATCTTTATGTATTGGAAACGGAAAGTCTTAGAAAACTTTTTAATCAGGATATTCATATTGCCAACTGGGGAAGGAAATTTGCTGAAAGAGAACTGGTGAAAACGGAGGAACTGATCATCTCAAGACAGTTTAAAACAGCATTGGAACGTTATACCGATCTTATGAAACATAAACCTGCTCTTCTACAGAGAGTACAGTTGGGGCATATTGCTTCTTATTTGGGGATCACACAGGTAAGTTTGAGCAGAATACGGGCAGAAATAAAATAATTTTGTTATTCTGGACGAACGAAACGGAGTAAAGAATCTATACTCTGTTTGATGAGATTTTTCACTTCGTTCAGAATGACATTCGATGAACAGGATAGGTTTATTTAATTCTATATTCATTTTTTAACAATTGTAAAATCAAAATCCTCCCCGATTCCTGAAATTTGCAGTCTAAATTTTTTGATAAATGAACTGGATCATCTTAATTATTGCAGGATTATTTGAAGTAGCATTTGCTTCCTGTTTGGCCAAGGTAAAAGAAACATCAGGAACGGAAATGTATTGTTGGTTTGCAGGTTTTTTAATCTCTTTAACGATCAGTATGCTTTTATTGATCAAAGCTACCCAAACCTTGCCTATCGGAACGGCTTATGCGGTATGGACAGGGATTGGAGCTGTAGGAACCGTATTGATGGGAATTTACTTTTTTAAAGATCCGGTAAGTTTCTGGAGAATATTTTTCATCATCACCTTGATAGGTTCTGTCGTTGGATTGAAAGCGGTTTCTCATTAATAGGATCTTTAACAAATAAGTTCCTGATACGGTTTTCTATGGAAATCTACACGAACTGACCAACCGTAATAGAAAAAAACGCCTTCATTTTGAAGGCGTTTTTGTTTATTTCTTGAATACTAGCGGCAAGATCTCGCTGTGTCTTAATCCGTATTTCTTAATTTCCTGTTCAGAAAATTTTTGGGAATAAAAATTAGGTTCTGTTTCAAAACCGGCTCTTCTTAAACGGTCGAAATAATCCATTCCGTACCAGCGAACGTGGTCGTACTGCCCGAAATGTTTCTGTCGTTCTTTCGGATCTGTGATCGTGAAATCTTCGTACGTTTTTTCCAGAGAGTTTTTCATCGGAACCTGAAAGATTCCCCATCCTCCCGGTTTCATCACCCTATATAATTCACTCATGGCTTTGGCATCGTCTTCAATATGTTCCAAAACATGGTTACAGAACACAATATCAAAACTTTCATCTGCAAAAGGAAGATCGAGGATATCGGCTTTTACATCTACGATCGGAGAGAACAGATCCGCAGAAATATAGTTCAGATTACTCATCCTTTTGAACCTTCTCAGGAATTCCTGCTCAGGTGCAATATGCAGTACTTTATAGTTTTTAGTAAAGAAATCTGTCTCATTCTGAAGGTATAGCCACATCTGTCGGTGTCTTTCTAAACTTAACGTTCCGGGAGACAATGCATTTTCCCTTTGTTTACCATATCCGTAAGGAAGGAATTTTCTGTATGATCGCCCATCAATAGGATCATAAAACTTATCTCCTTTGAAAAACTGGTGTATAAGAGGTCTCGCCCAAATGCTCATTTTAATCAGCATAGGGCGTGGAATTTTATTTAATAAAAGCTTAGCTACTTTTTTCATTAAAAATCCATTTGGAAAGGCTTTTCTTCATCGCTTTCTATACCTAAAGCTTCGTAAACATATTTGAAAGTTGATAACAGGACAGGTTTTCCGTTCACTACCGCAACATCATGCTCAAAGTGTGCAGAAGGCTTGTTATCCAATGTAGTTACCGTCCATCCGTCATTATGGAACTTCACTTTTTCAGTTCCCAGGTTGATCATGGGTTCAATAGCGATTGCTAAGCCGTCTTTGATCACTTTACCACTTCCCTGTCTTCCATAATTCGGAACTTGTGGATCTTCATGCATTTTTCTTCCCAATCCGTGTCCTACCAGTTCTCTTACCACTCCATAGCCTTCTTTTTCGCAATGCGCCTGGATGGCATGAGAAATATCTCCTATTCTTTTCCCTCTGATGCACTGCTCTATTCCTTTGTATAGGGATTCTTTAGCTACTTTAAGTAATTTTTTGGTTTCAGGAGCTACTTCACCGATCTCAAAAGTGTACGCATGATCGCCCACGAATCCATTCAGCACAACTCCACAGTCTACAGAAAGAATATCTCCTTCTTTTACAATATCATTGTTCGGGAAACCATGAACTACCTGTTCATTAGGTGAGATACACAATGAGTTCGGAAAACCTCCGTAACCTAAGAATGCAGGTTCTGCACCGTGATCTTTTATGAATTCATAGGCCAGTTTGTCTAAATGCAAGGTGGTAATTCCGGGCTTGATCTCTTTAGCCAACATTCCCAAAGTTTGGGAAACCAACTGTGCACTTTGCTTCATCAGACGAAGCTCTTCTATTGTTTTTAACTGAATCATTGTTTTAATTTACCTATATAGAAATATAACAGCGTAACAATATATTGATTGGTAATTGTTATACTGGTACATTGCTAGATTTATATTACCAGAATAATCCTTTTTTCTTTTCTTTTTTTAGTTTGGAATAGGCTAAAACTTCTTTCCCATCCACACGGAATTCTATTCTTTCGTTGATGATGTTGTAAATCTCACCCCAACCCGGGAATCCTCCTAAGTTTCTATCATCAATGAACCAGTCTGCGTCTATTTTTCTCGACTGTGTTTCAGAATCGAAAACCTCTCCTTCGAAGCTTGAATTCACGGCATAGAACTCGATACCGTTCTTTCTGCAGAATTCTACAGCTTCTTCTAAGGATTTTCCGTGTCTGTATGTCCAAAGGATCAGTCTGAATCCCTGGCTTTGTAGTTTTTTTAAGGTCTCGAAAGCAAAAGTTTTCGGTTTCCCAATCGCCGGATAAGCATCATCAACAATAGTCCCATCAAAGTCAACGGCAATTTTTTTATTATTTAACATTTTTTTACCCTTTTTAGCTGTGCAAAGATAAGAAATAAAAAGAGTGTCAAAAACAATCGACACTCATACTTTATAATTTATGATAATATGGAATTAACTTTTCACCCATGAAAACTGAAATTCCTGATCCGGAGTAGAGATCCTGTCTGTGATCTTCTGTAACCTTCCCGGTAATTTCATAAGGTATTCCTGAGCTTTTTCAGCTTTTTCAGTAAGACCTTTTACATGTTCTATTTTCCATTCATCTAATAAATCTTTCAAAATATTGATATAATCCTGTCCTGTATATACCATACATCTTTGTGCGGCATCTGAGAAATGTCCCCAAAGTTCTCCGGCTTTCTGACCTGATTGTCTCATCATGTGTGCAGGCATTACGATCTTTTTACGCATCATATCTTCAAAAGCCAAAATCATTTCCGAAGGATCTATTTCAAGGATCTTTGCCACGAAATGTTTATATGCTTTGGCGTGCCTCGCTTCATCAGCAGCAATCACTCCACACATTTTTGCTAACTTTCCGTTTCCTGACTGTTTTGCCAAAGTACCTACCCTTCTGTGAGAAATATTGGTAGCTGTTTCCTGAAAACTTGTATAAACAAAGTTTCTGTAAGGATCCATACTTGTTCCAAGATCGAAACCGTCATTGATCAAATACTGTGTTGTGATCTCCACTTCACGCATATTTACTCTTCCACACAGGTAAAGATATTTATTCAAAAGGTCTCCGTGTCTGTTTTCCTCCGCAGTCCAGGCTCTCACCCAATGGCTCCATCCTATTTCTTTCTGTTCCTGATCGATTCCTTCTACACCCATTAACCATGATTCATAAGAAGGTAATGCTTCTTCTGTGATACAGTCTCCGATAAGGGTTACAAACAAATCATAAGGCATTTCACGGGCAAACGTCTGAATTTCTTCTAAATCGTATTTGAAATCAGCACTTGAAGGATCCGGAAGATAATCTGAAGGCTGCCATATTTTTTCAATAGGTGTTAAAAACTTATTCAGAAAAGAACTTACTTCCTTTTCTAAAATTCCCATTACTTCTTTCCTTACAAGATTTTGATACATTTTTACAGTTTAGATTTAATATACAAAGATATGATTTATTTATTATTTAAAAGATTGCAGCTTTTACGGCTGATATAAATCATGAAAACAGCCTGTTTTAGTTTATAACGATAGTATTCCTACAATAGTATTTAGCTTACTAAGATATCACCCGTCATTATTTCCGGGATCTCTACTCCCATTACGTTTAAAATGGACGGAGCTACATCACCCAGTTTTCCCGGTTTTAAGTTCCAGTTTCTGTCTTTATCCATCACAATAAGCGGAACAAGATTGGTTGAATGCTGTGTATTTGGTGTTCCGTCTGCATTGATCATGACATCTGAATTTCCGTGATCGGCAAGGATAAATACGGCATACCCATGTTCATAAGCCATTGTAGCAACCTGTTCTATGCATTTATCCACCGTTTCGGCGGCTTTTACGGCAGCTTCAAAAACGCCAGTGTGTCCTACCATATCGGTATTGGCAAAATTCAGGCACACAAAATCTGCAGTTTCATTTTCCAGTTCCGGAAGAATAGCATTAGTAATGTCGTAAGCGGACATTTCCGGCTTCAGATCATAGGTAGGAACATCCTTCGGACTTGGACAAAGTAATCTTCTTTCTCCAATAAATTCTTGTTCCCTTCCTCCTGAAAAGAAAAACGTTACGTGCGGATATTTCTCCGTTTCTGCTATTCTGATCTGTGTTTTTCCGTGTCTTTCCAGCACTTCTCCCATGGTATTCTGCAATACTTCTTCATCAAATACCACATGTACATTCTGGAATGTTTTATCATAGTTGGTAAGCGTAATATAATATAAGGGCAACTTACGCATGAAATATTCCGGGAAATCTTTCTGACAAAGTACTTCTGTAATCTCCCTGCCTCTGTCTGTACGGAAATTGAAACAGATCACCACATCATTATCTACAATTTTAGCAACCGGTACTATATTTCCGGTAGCCGTTGTATTGACAAGTATAATAGGTTTTAAGAATTCATCGGAAACATTAGCTTCATAAGAATTCTGAATCGCGCCTAAAGCATCTGTGGTTTGAAGTCCAATTCCTTCTACTAAAGCGTCATACGCCAGCTTCACACGTTCCCATCTTTTATCTCTATCCATGGCATAATATCTTCCGGTAACCGTTGCCAGTTTTCCGGTCGTAGCTTCCATGTGTTTCAGAAGTTCAGCAATAAAACCAATTCCTGAATGCGGATCACAGTCTCTACCGTCTGTAAAGGCATGAACAAAAACATTTTCATTCAGACCAAATTCTTTGGCAGCAGTTAATAATCCTTTTAAATGATTGATATGTGAATGTACTCCTCCATTGGAAACCAATCCTATGAAGTGTACTTTTTTGTTTTCTCTTTTAGCATATTCAAATGCATCCTGAATGACTTTCTCCTGACTCAGGGTACCGTTTTCAACCGCCATATTCAGCTTGACAAGGTTTTGGTAGACTACTCTTCCCGCTCCCAGATTCATGTGTCCCACTTCGGAGTTCCCCATTTGTCCGGCAGGAAGTCCAACTGCTAAACCGCTTGCTTCAAGAGTGGTGTGCGGAAATTTTTTATAACAACTGTCTATAAATGGTGTATTTGCTTTCTCGATCGCTGAAACGTCAGGATTCATTCCCAATCCCCATCCGTCAAGGATTGCTAATATTGCTTTTTTCGACATTCTGTATGATTTAAACACTACAAATTTATCTATTTTTAGACGAACGGAAGAATTTGAGAGGGAGGAATTTGCTTTTTGAACGGTTTTGGAAGGGTTCAGAGTTTGAAGTTCAAGGTTTAAAGTTTAAGGGTTAAGGTTTATAAATGCTTGTAGATAATTCATTATTATTTTTAATTTTGTTTCATGGATTTACGAGATCAACTTAAGAACCTTTTTCCTGATCATGAAGAACAGGATTTTGAGATGCCTGAAGAAGAATTCAAGCAAAAAGAGCCTTTGGTATGCAAGTTTGAGAAGAAAGGAAGAAACGGAAAACCTGTCACCATTATTGAAGGTTGGGAAGGCAGCGAGGAAGAACTGAAGAAAATTTCCAAAAAGATCAAATCAACCTTAGGAATCGGCGGTTCTGAAAAAGACGGCACGATCATTATTCAGGGAGACAACCGGGATAAGATCATGACCATCCTTAAAGATATGGGTTTCAAAACAAAAAGAGTCGGAGGATAATCTGATTTTTTTCAGGAACAATTCTATTTCCTTCAAAGGATTTTTTCATTAATTTTATTCTTGAAATTAATTAAGGTGAATAAAAAATATGAGTATTATTTTATTCCACCTTATCATCTTTAACCTAAAAATACATCTATGCTAAATAAACTGGCTGCTTCAGAATTGGTACTGAATGAGGACGGAAGTGTTTACCACCTGAATCTTTTACCGGAAGATATTGCTGAAAAGATCATTCTTGTAGGAGATCCGGACAGGGTTCCGAAGGTTTCTCAATATTTCGATAAAGTAGAGATCAAAAAGAATAAAAGAGAATTCTATACTCATACAGGAACTTTACGGGGAGAAAGAATTTCCGTAATGTCTACGGGTATCGGAACAGAAAATATTGATATTGTGATGAATGAGCTGGATGCTCTTGTCAATATCGATCTTAAAAACAAAGAGTTTAAAAGTGAGCATACTTCTCTTCAGCTTTTCCGGATGGGAACCTGCGGAAGTGTGAATCCCGATGTGCAGGTTGATAATATGCTGGTAACACAAAATGTAGTGGGACTGGACGGTCTGATGCATTTCTATCAGGATTATCATTTTGAAAATGATTTTTCAAGAAGTTTCCTTGAAAAGTTCCCTTATGAAAGGATAAAACCAATGCTTTATTTCGCGGATTGGTCGGAAGAATTAGGTGAATTTTATAAAGATGCCAAATATCACGGAAATACGGCTACTTTCCCGGGATTTTACGCACCACAGGGAAGACAGCTTCGCCTAAAAGCGGTAGATGATAAATTCCTGGAAACATTGAACGACCTTGGAGTGACCAATTTTGAAATGGAAACTTCTGCTATTTATGCGCTTTCCAGGTTATTGGGTCATAAAGCGATTACCGTGAATAATGTAATTGCGAACAGAAGACGCGGAGAATTCTCGGCAGATCATCACGCTTCTGAAAAGAACCTCATCGAATGGGTATTGGACAGAATTATCAAATAATTTGCTTAAAATTACTCATATTAAAACAAAAAGGATCTCAGTTGAGATCCTTTTTGTTTATGCTTTTTGCTGATACACAAAACAGTCTTCCACATGGTCATTCACCATTCCTGTTGCCTGCATATGTGCATACACTACGGTTGATCCCATAAATTTGAATCCTCTTTTTTTCAGATCTTTTGCCAGTACATCGGAAATTTCTGTGGTAGCAGGAATATCTTTCAGGGTTTTCCTTTGATTGTCGATAGGTTTACCGCCCACAAATCCCCAAATATACTTGGAGAAACTCCCAAATTCTTTCTGTATTTCCTGGAATTTCTGCGCATTGGTGATGGTTGCTAAAATTTTCAGTCTGTTTCTGATGATTCCGGAATCCTGCATGAGTTCTTCCACTTTTTCATCAGTGTATGTTGCGATCTTCTTATAGTCGAAATGATCGAATGCTTTTTTAAAGTTCTCTCTTTTGGACAGTATAGTATACCAACTCAGCCCCGCCTGAAAGCTTTCCAAAATTAAAAATTCAAAAAGGGTATCATCATCGTATACCGGTTTCCCCCATTCTTCATCATGATATTTTCTGTACAGGTCATCTTTCTCACACCATCCGCAACGTATTTTTTCCATAGCTGATATTTTAAACAAATATAAATCTGATTTATAAAACAACGATAAAAGATTATGAAAAGTTTAACAGTACCTGCTGTTTTTAGGAATAGTTATTGTTTACTACTCTATACACCAAAAATATATTGTTATGAATAATCAAGAGTATGACAAAGCAGAAAACGCAGTAAACAGAAGTGAAAACTCACTAAAGAATGCTGCAGACCAAGCTAAATGGAAGATCAATGATTTTGCAGATCGGGCAAGAGATTACATTAACGAGAGAAGAG
>JAFAAJ010000340.1 GCA_023426625.1 Bacteroidota bacterium | reverse complement strand
TTACTCCTCCTCTCTCAACATGACAGATCTCTTGTGTTTCAATATTCCAATCAATAGTTTCCGGTCTGTAAATGCCTTTAGCATGAGATTTCGGAATCACTTTCAGGGCACCATTATTTTCATCTGTATCATCTAAATGGATTCTGATCGTATAAATATTTTCCAAAACGTCTAAAGGCGGCTGAACCGCAAACTGATTCTGCTTTGTGGTCCAAGGTCCGAAACCCGACAGGCTAATTTTTTTATCAACAGAAATGGTGAGATCCTGATGATAGGCAATATACCAATTGGATTTTTCAGGCTTATCAAAATAAATGCTCTTGACCACAAAATATTTTTCGCCGAAAACATTCTTGATGATAGTTTTGATATTCTCATTAAAGATCGTCTCTCTGATCTCCGGAATTTCTTTCAGGAACTGTCTGATCGCAAACAGATCTTCAGACTTTCTGAAGTTTTCTTTTGAGGTGTCTATATTTTGTATAAGGTGAGTTATTTTTTCAACTTCCTCGTCAGAAAACACATTGTTAATAACTGTGAAGCCTTTCTCCAGAATATGCTCCTTATGAATGTTCAGATCCATTCCCTTTCAACTATAAATTTCCGCCATGACTGTCAAGCTCCCCTTCCCATTTAGAAACGGCAGACGTAGCCAAAGCATTTCCTAAAACATTGGTCATACTTCTTCCCATGTCACAGAAATGGTCGATAGGCAAAATCAGAGCGATTCCTTCAGGCGGAATTCCAAACATGGAACAGGTTGCCACAATGATCACCAAAGAAGCTCTGGGAACACCCGCAATTCCTTTTGATGTCAACATTAAAACCAAAAGCATCGTGATCTGCTGTCCTATAGACATTTCTATCCCGTAGATCTGTGCAATAAAGATGGATGCAAACGTCATATACATCATACTTCCATCCAGATTGAATGAATATCCTAAAGGTAAAATAAATGATACGACCCTGTTATTACATCCAAACCTTTCCAATTCTTCTACCAATTTCGGGAAAACAGCTTCTGAACTGGTGGTGGAAAACGCAATAAGCAAAGGCTCTTTAATTCTTTTCAAAAGATCGAACAGGCGATTTCCTAAAATAAGGTAACCTACCAATAATAAAACCAGCCAAAGAATTCCTAAGGCAAAGAAGAAATCCCTTAAATAAATAGCATATACTTTAAAGATCTCAAAACCGTTGGTTGCCACTACTGCAGCAATGGCTCCCAAAACTCCCAATGGAGCAAACCACATGATATAACCTACCATTTTCAGAATACCATGAGCAACAATGTCAAATATCTTAATGACAGGCTGAGCGTATTCTTCTCCTAAATTAGCCAAAGTTACCCCGAACATAATGGAAAAGACAACGATCTGAAGTACCTCATTAGTAGCAAAAGCTTCAAACACACTTTTAGGAATCACATGTTTTACGAAATCTTCCAGTGAAAAACCTTTACTGCTTTTTAAAAGCTCTTCGGCAGAGGCTGCATCCTGAATCGGCAATTTGGTTACATGTCCTGGTTCAAGCCAATTAACCAGCACTAAACCTATAAAAAGTGAAACCAGTGATGCCGAAATAAACCATAACATAGCTTTTGTTCCCACCCTTCCGATCATTTTAATATCGCTCATTTTAGCGATCCCAACTACCAAAGTGGTAAACACCAGCGGAGCAATGATCATCTGTACCAATCTGATAAAAATCGTTCCTAGAAGTTTTATATTTTTAGAGAATGGCTCTGCGCTTTCCGGATATTGCAAATGTACAAATCCACCAATTCCAACACCCAGAATAAGAGCAATGATGATTGCTATAAACAGTTTATTTTGTCCTTTCATATAAATAGTTCAAGTGCCACAAATATAATGGTTTTTCGCTTGAACAGAAGATTTTATTGATCGTCAAAAATATTATGTTAAATTTACGAGGTTATAAAAATTAACAGATTGATTATGAAAATATTGTAATAATTTTAATAAATATTTATATTTTTTTTATCCTTTTGGTACAAATTTTATTGTTACATTTGATTGTATATAACATTAAACAAACATACAACTATGAAAAAAACAATTGCAATGGCTGCACTGGCTGTAGCTATCTCATTCGGGGCAATTTCTTGTAAAAAGAAAGTTTCTGATACTGATCTTCAGACACAAGCAACTACTGTGGTAACATCCAATCCAAGTGCTTCTGTTGAAGTAAAAGATGGTGTTGCACATTTGAGCGGAACTTTTGCAGATGAAGCTGCTAAAGATGCTATGATTACTCAACTTAAAGCGATCAACGGTATAAAAGACGTGATGGATATGACTACTATTGAAGCTCCGGCTCCGGCAGTTGAAACAACTTCTGCAGTAGACCCTGGCGTTCAGCAAAAAGTTCAGGATGCAGTAAAAGACTTCCCGTCTGTAACAGTAGAAGTTGTGAATGGCGAGTTAACACTTACAGGAACTGTATCTTCTACACAGGCAAGAAAAATCAAAGAATCTGTTGACGCTTTGAAAGTTGGTAAAGTAAACTATAATTATACTGTAAAAGATTAAGCAATGAGTACATTACAAGATAAATATTCAAGTGTAGTGGCTGCAGCTCAGTCTGCAGGGATTTCAAACCTTCAGGTTCAGGAGCAGGATGGCATACTTTATATTTCAGGAAGTGCTTCCAACACCGCTTCAAAAGATGCAGTATGGAATGCTTTAGGAGCTATCGACTCCACCTATTCAGCTTCTGACATCAATATTGACGTACAGGTTGCGGGTTTAGCATCCGGAGCCGTACTTACTGTGGCTACTGAAGATTCTAATCTGAATATCAGACAGGAACCTTCTACTGAAGCTGCGGTAGTTGGTAAGGCAGCAAAAGGTTCTTCTTTAACATTAATTGAACAGACTTCTGACGATTGGTGGAAGGTAAGAACAGAAGACGGACAGGAAGGATATGCCTATTCCAGATATCTTAGAGCATAATCTAAACATTAAAATAAAATGGATCCCTGAATTTTTTTCAGGGATTTTTATTGAGTAAAACATTTTTTTAAAGAATTCTCAACTTCTTGTTAATATATTCTATAATTTTAAATTAAACACCTTCAAGAATCTCACTAATTAGGGATTTTTTTATACTTTTGCCGCTTACAAAAACGTTATTAATGAAAAAAATATTATTGCTATTGGCGATAACGATGAGCTTCATAGCTCTGCATTCACAAAAACTAAGTATTGACGGTAAAATAGCGGACTTTGAGAAAAAACCTGTAGAAAACGCTACAGTTTATCTCCTGAAACAAAAGGATTCTTCTATCATCAATTATACTGCAACCAATAGAG
>JAFAAJ010000260.1 GCA_023426625.1 Bacteroidota bacterium | reverse complement strand
ACAATATACTTAATAATTTCCTTGAGTTGCATTTCCGGTTTGCCGTCTTTTATGGTATCTGCAAATTCCGAGAAGTTTTCTCTGGTCTTCAATACTCTGTACTGATAGAGATAGGACATCATCTTTTCTTTAGAGCCGAAATAATAGGAAATCATCGCAACATTGATGTTTGCCTTTGAACAGATATCTCTTACTGATGTGCCCTCGTAACCTTTTTTAGCAATAAGTTCTTCGGCAATATCCAGAATATGGATCTGTTTCTCCGTAAATTTTTTCCTCATTGAAGCGTAGTTTTTAGTAAAGTTAAGAAATTTTTAACAAATTAATAAACGTTTGTTTAAAATATTAATCATGTGATAAATAATGAGTATTTTTGAACATGGATTTTTTTGATTTTCACCATCATAAGAGGTATATTTCTTCGGGAATCTATAACGTAAATATGGATGAAATTCCACCGGAATTCTCCTATTCTATCGGGATACATCCGAAAGATATCAACATCAATCTTATTAGAGATCAGATAGGCTATTTACGGGCTAATATTTCGAAGCATTGTTTTGCAATCGGTGAATGCGGTCTGGATTTTTTTGTTCCCGCCGATCAGGAAACTCAGGAAGATGTTTTTTATCAACATATTCTGATCTCCAACGAATTTAAAAAACCCCTGATTATCCATTGTGTAAGGAAATTCTACGAGGTGATCGCTTTCAGGAAAAAGGCTGAACAGGCAATGATTATTCATGGTTTCAACAAAAAACAAAGCATTGCAGAGGACCTACTGAAAAATAATTTTTATCTGAGTTTTGGAAAAGCTGTTTTGTATAATTTATCTTTGCAAAATACTTTGAAAATTGTTCCTTTAGATAAGATCTTTTTAGAAACTGACAATGATGATTTTAACATCTGCGAGCTGTATGAAAAAGTTTCTGTGATAAAAGACATTTCTATGGACAGGCTTCAGGAACAGATAAATGAAAATTTAGAAACGATTAAAAATGGATAAATACTGGCTGGAAAGAACAGAGCTTCTGATCAAAGAAGACGGACTTGAAAAATTGAATAAAGCATCAATTCTTGTAGTAGGTTTGGGTGGTGTCGGTTCTTTTGCGGCAGAATTTCTGGCAAGAGCCGGAGTGGGAAACATGACCATTGTAGATGGTGATACCGTGGATATTACGAATATCAACAGACAGCTTCCTGCTTTACATTCTACAGTAGGGAAACATAAAGTAGAAGTTGTAGCAGAAAGACTTTTAGACATCAATCCTAAGCTTAACCTCATCCAGATCAATGAGTTTCTGAATCCTGAAAGAATGGATGAAGTGCTGGATTCAGGAAAATTCGATTATGTTCTGGACTGTATCGACAGTGTGACTCCAAAGTTATGCCTGATAAAAGCGGCTAAGAAAAGAAAAATCAAGATCATCAGTTCTATGGGAGCAGGCGGGAAAACCGATCCGAGCAAAGTAATGGTAAGGGATATCAGCAAAACCCACAACTGTTTCCTCGCCAAACAGGTAAGAAAAAGACTGAAAAAAGAAAAAATCCATAAAGGTTTCCGATGCGTGTTCTCCAATGAACTCCAAAAAGAGGAAAGTTTGAAAATGACCGATGGAAGTAACTTCAAAAAATCGTTTTACGGGACCATCAGCTTCATTCCAGCAATTTTCGGGTTGTATGCAGCTGCAGAAGTGATTAATTACCTGGTGAAGAAAGATTAATATTTATAAGTGATAAAGCATCTTCAACAAGAGTATCACAGCTCAACAACAAATAAAAATACCTTATATTTACTTCCCGTAAATGAATAACTTCAAATATCCCCGAGAAGAAAAACTCAAAAAAAATAATGAAATCTCTTTACTTTTTGAAAAAGGTAAATGGAGAACCTGTGGGAATTTGAGGATCATCATTCTTAAAGACAAACCCAATCTTCCGGTTGAAAGCACAAAGTTTGGAGTCTCTGTATCCAAAAGATATTTTAAAAGAGCTGTACATAGAAATCGTGTAAAAAGGCTTTTACGAGAGTGTTATCGTCTTAATAAGGATATGTTCAGAGAGGCTTTCGGAGAGAAAACTCTCGCCATGCTTTTTTGGGTTTCCGGTGAAATGCCTGCTAAATTTCAGGATGTGGAAACTCAGTTTATTAAGCTTTGCCAGTCTCAGCAGAAAAAGAACTGATCTCTCTGCTTACCACATCAATAGCTTTTTAAATTTTCCATCTGTTTAAATTTAGTTTTAAACATTATAAATCTTGCATGCTTTTTGTAACTTTAGGGAAATCAACTAAATGATCATAAAATGTTAGACAATGTTCCCTATTTACCTTATGTTCTGAGTGCTTTTATCGGCATCGGCTTAGCGGCGGCTTCCGGATTCAGGGTTTTTCTTCCTTTGTTTGCCGTAAGTCTTGCTTCTTATATGGGCTGGATCCCTATGAACGAGAATTTCCAGTGGCTTTCCGGAACTCCTACGCTAATCACGACAGGATTTGCAATGATCGCTGAGATTTTAGCATATTATATCCCTTACATCGATCATTTGCTGGATACTCTTTCCGTTCCGATGGCTACAATAGCCGGATCTGTTTTATTTGCCAGTCAGTTTGCCGATCTGGGAACATTTCCACAGTGGGCTTTGGCATTAATTGCCGGCGGAGGAACAGCGGCAGCGATCAGTTCTGGATTTGCAGGAACGAGGGCTGCTTCTACAGCCACGACCGGCGGACTTGGCAATTCCGTTGTTGCCACTACGGAAACTGCGGGAGCCGGGATCATGTCCGTTTTAGCTATTGCAGCACCAGTGATTGCTGCAATTTTTGCAATTATCTTAGTCTTATTTGTTTTGGTGGTAGGACGTAAAGTCTGGCGAAAGCTGAGAGGGCGAAAAAATGTTATTGACGATACAAAAGAGGCTAGTTAAAAACCAGCCTCTTGTTTATTTTTCTTTTTATTGATTTCCCTATAAACAGTATAAATAAAAGGAAATGCAGTACATCCATATCCTCTGAGAACAGCCATCCGGACATTATCTGTCCCGGCATAAAATAATACTGAAAAAAGTAATCCCAGAAGTAAATAAGTTCCGATAATGATTAATATTCGCTTCATCATTATTTAGTTTTTACCACGAACATCTTTGATTTCCTGAATTTTACCTTCAAAATACTCTTTCTTTTCAGGGTATTTATTGATCAGTATCTGGAAAGCATTGATGGCTTTAGTGTACAGTTTTTGTTCAAAATAAAGGTTTGCCAGAGTTTCCGTCATCAAGTGGGAAATATCATCTGTTTTTTCCTTCACTATAAAACTGCTTTCTTCTTTTAATTGAGAAATTTTCGGGTTGTTTTCAATAAAGGAGTCTATCGCCTTGATCTTATTTACTGTTTTTGCTTTTTCAATCTCCTGCGATCGGTCGATTTTCAGCCAGCTTTGCCATGTATTGATGAATCCCGGAACGTTGCTGTCTGCAACATTAGTTTTCGGACTTTCCTTTTGTAGAATTTCTTTAGTCTCTTGTTCTTCGGGATTTTTTTCTTCTTTTTTAGGTTCACCAATGCTCCAGTTCGAGCTGAAGAATGAAACATTCATAACAGGAGCTTCCTCCTTTTCTTCTGAGCGGATCTCAGGTGCTTCCGGATCTTTTTTAAGTCCGTCTGTTGGTTTCTCAAATTGCTGAGAATGGTCTTTCACCAATTCAGGCATACTTTCTACTGCCGGTAGAATTGTTTTCGTTTTCTGAGGCTCTTCAACAATTTCAGGGGTTGGTTGCGGAGTTTCAGGCTGCTCATTGATCAATGAATCCGGAATATGTGCATCAAAACTCATAGGCTTCCATGCCGGATTAGCGTCCTGAATCGTCTCAACCGACTTATTTTCTTCAGAAAGAATTTCCTCTTTATCTTTTGCTTTTAATTCTTCCTGTACAGGTTGAATTTCTTCTCCAGCTGTTGGTTCCTTTTTAACCTCAGGAGATACAACATCAAAACTTTGTGTTTCAGCAAAGCTGATCTCATGGCCTTGAACTTCGGACTCCTCTTCTTTCTTTTCAGGGGAAGCTTCTTTTTTGGCTTTCATTTTTTTCTCCACTTCTTCAATAAGACGTCTCATTTCTTCTTCGTGCTTATTGATATTGGATGAAACTTCCGTTTTTACTGCTTTATCTGACTGTCCTGCCTTAATCGTAACATCCGGTAAGAATGACTCCAAACCGTGGAAACTCAGTTCCGAATCATCTCTTACAGATTTTTCTTCTTGAGTTGATTGGATCTGATCTTCATGAATGATCGTTTCGGGGGTAAAGTCCGCAACTTCTTCAAACTCCTTATCTTCAGATTCGTTTTTAGTTCCTTCAGTTTCAGATTGGATATTTACTTCCGGCAAAAATGCTGCGGTTTCGTGAAAACTTAATTCTGCGTCATCATTAACCGTTTCTTCAATTGTTTTTGAAGTTAATTGTTCTTCTTTAATGATCGTTTCAGGAGTAAAATCTGCAACTTCTTCGGACAATTCTTTATTTTCAGAATCGTTTTTAGTTTCTTCAGTTTCAGACTGAATATTTACTTCCGGTAAAAATGCTGCGGTTTCGTGGAAACTTAATTCCGCATTATTATTGATTGTTTCTGCAGCAGATGTTGAATCTATTTTTTCTTCTTCAATGATCGTTTCAGGGGTGAAATCAGCGACCACTTGTGCATTTTCCTGCTCAGCAGAAATAATTTCCGATTCATTATTTTCAACAAGCTCTTCGTTTTTCTCCTGTTTATGTGTGACAAGTGTTCCGGATTCTAGAGTAGATTCCAGATCGATCGTCTCCGATTGTTCTTCATCCAGGAAATTTTCTTCTCCCTCGAACAAGATTCTGTTCCTTTCCCCATTTACGTAAACATGCTTGATTTCCGGCTGTGGTTTTTGTAACAGACAAGCCGCTTCTTCAAACGAATTTTGTTGAGTTTCCGCTTTCTCATCAACTACTGTTGTCTCTTCTGCTTGGTTTTCAACATTTCCAGTTTCAACAATTTCTTCTTTTCTTTCTTCTACAGGTTCAGGTTTCGGCTTCTGCTGAATTTTCCCGTTGATAAGCTGATAAAGAATCTTTTTATCTGTTGTATACGCCGCCGTTACAGAAAGTTCTTTCTGGTAGTTTTCTTTATCATACAAATGAACTCCGTACAAATGCAGCGCTCTGATATTTTGAATGTACGGAAAGGCACTTATCTCCTCTTTCAGAAGTCTGATGTCTTCTGACTGAATATTTTTCGGATTTTTTAATAATTCTAAAACTCTGGGATTCATTTTACCAATTCGCTACAATATCGTTAAATATCTTGTTAATGATTCTTTCTGTCACAATTTTCACCTGCGAAGCTTCAATATCGCTTTGTGATAAGCTGCTGTTAAAAACGGCTTCATCTGAATAGGTTCTGTCGAAGCTTACATCTGGATGAAGTTTATTTTCATAATGTACTTTTACCGTGATGGTAAGTTTATTCTGGGACTCCTGAATAACCCCTCCTGTAGAAGTAGTCTGTGTATTGGAACTGATGGTGGTAGGCGAAATGGAATAGTCCGTGATTTCACCTTCTATTAAAATATCCGGATTGGATTTTGTTCCTTTTAAAGTTGTCCTCTGAAGGAACCTGTTCTGAATATCCGTAGAAAACTGCTGTGATAAAGCGGGGTTTACTAAAGCTGCATTATTGGGAAATTCATTGATCTGCACTGTTTTTTCATCCGTTAAAGATGATCCCGTAAAGCTATAACAGGAATGTAAAACGGTAAGACAGAAAAACAACAACCAGGCTAATTTTGGTTGCTTTATAGGGATATTTTTATTTGTAATGTTCATTTTTTGTTCCAATTTCTTCTTTAAGAGCAGATTATTCCAAGATTTTTATTATTCTTCAAGATTGTACTGCTTTATTTTTCTGTACAATGTTCTTTGGGAAATCCCCAATTCATCTGCAGCTTTGTTTCTGCGTCCTTTATGCTTTTCCAAAGCTTTGATAATCAAATCTTTTTCATTGTTCTGCAATGATAAAGATTCAGGTTTATTTTCCTCTATTTCAATATCTTCGATGTCTTCATAGCTGTCATCAGGACTGGAAATGATCGTAGGATTCTGAACTTCCGCATTTTTATTTTCAAAATACAGCAATGAATTCGGGTTATTTACCGACGATTGAGAATCCTGAGTATAGATCCTGTTGATCAGGTTCTTTTCATGACTGCTAAGATCTGTTCCTTTATTCTTTATCAGTTCCGAAGTTAAGGATTTTAAATCATTAATATCATTCCTCATATCGAAGAGAATTTTGTACATGATCTCTCTTTCACTTCCGAAATCATTCTGTTTGGCAGTATTCTGATTATTGACCACCATCGGAAGATGAGCATCCATCGGAATATATTCAGCGAGCTTGTCTACCGTTACGATTCTGTTTCTCTCAACTACGGTCATCTGTTCTACGAGGTTTCTCAACTGACGCACATTTCCCGGGAAAGTATAGTTTTCAATATAATGAACGGCACTTGGATCCAGCTCCAGTTCCGGCATTCTGTATTTTTCGGCAAAGTCGATCGCAAATTTTCTGAAAAGCAAATGGATATCTCCTTTTCTTTCGCGTAAAGGCGGCATATCAATCTGAACGGTATTAAGACGGTAGTACAGATCTTCACGGAATCTTCCATCCTGAATTGCCTTCATCATATTAACATTGGTTGCCGCAACAATTCTTACATTGGTTTTCTGAACCTGAGATGAACCAACTTTCATAAATTCACCACTTTCAAGAACTCTTAAAAGACGAACCTGGGTTTGTAAAGGCAGTTCTCCCACCTCATCCAGAAAGATCGTTCCTCCGTCTGCGACTTCAAAATATCCTTTTCTGGTAGCTGTAGCTCCTGTAAATGCTCCTTTTTCGTGCCCAAAAAGCTCGGAATCTATTGTTCCTTCCGGTATTGCCCCACAATTGACCACAATATAAGGCTGGTGTTTTCTTTTGGATTCTGAATGTATGATTTTAGGAATAAACTCTTTTCCCACACCACTTTCACCGATCACTAAAACGGAAATATCCGTAGGTGCCACCTGGATAGCCTTTTCCAAAGCCCGGTTGAGTGCGGGGAAATTCCCGATTATTCCAAAGCGGTTTTTTATATTCTGTAACTCGTTGCTCATAAGTAAATTTTAGATTATTGATTTTGATCTGCAGCTTCATTTTTTCCTGTAGATCCTGTTCATTTTAAACTGGTTGAATTGTATTTCTTCAAATCAAGCCATTAAATCCAAATAATCTTTGTTTCTGATCTTTGAAACTTTACTTTTAAGATAATCAGCTACAGTAAAGCTATTTTCTTTACTGCCGCCTTCAATGTTTAAGGTTGTATTTTGTTTTTCCTTTCCGGAATAAAGCAATCCTGATTGATCCTGATCGGGGCTGGTCTGTTTTTTTAAAGGAAAAATTCTTAAGAGATCAATGGCTGCATAGCTATGATGTATTGAATGGTAATAGGCCGGTTTTTTACATACTTCTGATTCGCATGAAGCGTTACATTCCTGAAAATTCAGGAATCGGCTGTATATTTCCTGCAGCTTTTTGCATTCTATATTTTGAGTGGAAGCATTCCCGGTCTGTGCCGAAATATTTCCACAAATTATCACCAATAAAACACTGAAGCAATATTTCTGAAATTTATCCATTGTCTATATCAGTTTATATTTCTGGTTGATAATTAATTATCCTTAAGATTTAATTTGTAATAAAATTACTTTCCTGCAGTTTCCCCTAAAAGTGTGCCTTGTGTGTAGTCATAGACAAAAACGTCCACAATGTCACCTATTTTCTGACCTTCCAATTTATCAAATACACAAACCGCATTCTGAGAGTTTCTTCCCTTCCATTGGTTCTCATTTTTTTTGGAAGTTCCTTCAATCAGGATCTGATGTACTTTTCCTACGTAAGATTTCATACGTTTTCTTGAAAGTTCTCCCTGTAAAGCGATTACTTCAGCCAAACGTCTTTGTTTCACATCTGCAGGAACATTGTCTTCCATTTTTTTATGAGCCGGTGTTCCGGGTCTTTCAGAGTATGCGAACATATAACCATAGTCATATTCCACTTCTCTCATTAAGCTTAATGTATCCTGATGATCTTCTTCTGTTTCATTGCAGAATCCTACGATCATATCTTGTGAGAAAGCAATATCAGGAACTATTTCTTTGGCTTTTTTAATTAAATCCAGATATTCCTGACGGGTATGCTGTCTGTTCATCAGTTCCAGCATTCTATCACTTCCACTTTGAACGGGAAGGTGGACATATTTACAGATGTTATCATGTTTAGCCATCATTCTGAATACATCCAAGCTCATATCCTGGGGATTGGATGTGGAGAATCTGATTCTCATTTCCGGAACTGCTTTTGCAACAAGATCAAGCAAGTGCGCAAAATCTACAGCTGTAGCTTTCTGCATTTCGGATGCTTTGGCAAAGTCTTTTTTAGGACCTCCTCCATACCAAAGATAAGAGTCTACGTTCTGACCTAAAAGCGTGATCTCTTTATATCCGTTATTCATTAAGTCCTTACATTCTTCAACAATGGAATGCGGATCGCGGCTTCTTTCCCTTCCTCTGGTAAACGGAACTACACAGAATGTACACATATTATCGCAACCTCTTGTAATAGTAACAAAGGCTGTAACTCCGTTTCCTCCTAAGCGCACCGGATTGATATCTGCATAGGTTTCTTCTTTAGAAAGAATTACGTTGATGGCATCTCTTCCGTCTTCCGTTTCTTTTAAAAGATTAGGTAAATCTCTGTACGCATCGGGTCCAACAACAAGATCAACTAGCTGCTCTTCTTCCAGGAATTTAGTTTTTAATCTTTCCGCCATGCAACCCAAAACGCCTACCGTCATATTCGGTTTTTCTTTTTTCAGATTTTTGAACTGGGAAAGACGCATTCTCACGGTCTGTTCCGCTTTTTCACGAATGGAGCATGTATTGAGAAGGATAAGGTCGGCTTCTTCAGCTTTCAAAGTAGTATTGTATCCCTGTTCGTTAAGAATGGATGCTACGATCTCGGAGTCAGAAAAATTCATCTGACACCCATAACTTTCTAAAAATAATTTTTTAGAATTTCCTTCTTTTTCAGCAATAGCAAATGCTTCTCCCTGTTTTGTTTCGTCTATATATTTTTCCTGCACAATAATCGGTTTTAAGATTCAACGTTTTAATCTCATGATGTATATCAACTTGATTTTTTTAACCTTGAATAGTTCAATTTGCAAAGATACAAAATATTGTGACAGAATGGCAGGAATTATTCCGGAGGTGAAAAGTTTAACGGAAGTTTAAATCTGTACCTAACAGGTAATTTATGAATTGTTGCGGGTTTCCATTTCTTTTTGACTTTTTTAAACCCATTCAACACTCTTTCATCAAACATAGGTAGACCTGAAGATTCCACTAATTCTATATCCTCTAATTTTCCTTCTTTGTTCACAACAAACCTTACAACCAACTTAAATGGCACTTTCCATGTAAATCCGTCCAGATCAACATTTTTTACAATTTCCTGCCTGAACGCGTTCATTCCACCCGGAAAAGTCGCTATTTCTTCAAAATCCGAGGGAATATATCCTTCTTTATATTTATCAAATAGTGCATCAGGATAGATCGTAAATTCTTTTAACGCAGGTTTTTTAACTCCTTCATAAACTGCAGGATTCCATTTATCCATATATTTTACCACTTCACGCCCCAAATCAAATGCACATTTATTATTTGCCATTACTTCAGGACTCATATCACTCTTTACATATTTTATTGTAGCATCTTCATAAACTACCAATTTGAGCGTAGAGATTTCATTTTTGTTTTCACAAGGCGATAGATTCTTATCAATAAGTATTTGGTGGAAGTCTTTATAAAACTGTTTATCTCCTCCCATATAAGCATGCTGACCTGCAGGGTAATGCTCCATAATTTCCTGTCCGAAGACAAACATGGAAAGACATAGAAAAACAAAAGAAGCTTTTAAATTTTTAATCATAAATATTGAGGTTATATAAATAGTCTTTTCAACCCTACATATCAGCTGACAAAGAAGAAAAACTCATTTTTAATTTCATTTCGGATTTCACCGGCTGCCCGTTGCATAAAGCAGGATTCCAGTTCTTTTTAATTCTTCTTACAACATACTGCATATCATCAAAGAATATCTCACTGTTCAAAACCTTAGGTTCTCCAATAATATCAATCACTTTACCTGTGGCATCGATGGAAAGGGTAAAAGTGAATTCTCCATTCAATGTATAGAAATCCGAATTCAGATAGGTGTACATATATTTTTTAAGGATCTCTCTGTATGCTGCAGCTCCGCCCTCAAAACTTGCCGGCTTAAAGCCGTTACAACTTTTTATGGCAACCTGCATAAAAGGCTCCTTAATGTCTATTTTTAAAAGATTTTTATTATTTTCTATAATAAATGAATCATCTCTGTCTTCAAGGTCCTGAGCAAATGAAAAACTTGCCATAAAAAGACCAATACATAATGCTATTGTTCTCATAAGTCTGCGATTTGTGATTATATACAAAAATACGCTTAAAAAAGAAAAACTTCACCCTTTGGAATGAAGTTTCTTTTATGATGTTTAGATATTAGTATTTTAACATCCGGTGCTAATTCATGTATTATAATACTTCAATCTGGTTTTTCAGCAGATCCTCGAATTCATCCCTCTTACGGATCAGGTGTGCTTTACCGTCAAGAAACAGAACCTCTGCAGGTTTCAGTCTGGAATTGAAGTTTGAACTCATTTCAAAACCGTAAGCTCCAGCATTATGGAAGGCCAGAATATCCCCTTCTCTTACTTCATTCAGTTTTCTGTCCCAGGCAAAGGTATCGGTCTCGCATATATTTCCCACAACAGTATAGATTCTCTCTGCTCCTTTTGGATTGGACAAGTTTTCAATAGCATGGTAAGAATCATAGAACATTGGACGAATCAGGTGATTAAATCCGGAATTCACCCCCACAAAAACGGTAGCTGTTGTTTGTTTGATCACATTGGCTTTTACTAAAAGGTATCCGCTTTTTCCTACCAGGAATTTTCCCGGTTCGAACCACAATTCAAATTTTCGTCCTGTTGTTTTAGCAAATTCAGAAAGTACTCTTTCAACTTTTTTACCCAGCGTTTTCACATCTGTTTCCATTTCTCCGTCCTGGTAAGCAATTTTGAAACCACTTCCCATATCCAGATATTTCAGGTTTGGAAAGTGCTCGGAAAGTTCCAGCATGATATCCAATGCCTGAATGAAAACTTCAGGGTCCTTGATCTCACTTCCTGTATGCATGTGAAGACCTTCAACATTAAGATTGGTAGTCTTCATAATTCTTTCAATATGACGAAGCTGGTGAATAGAGATCCCGAACTTACTGTCTATGTGCCCTGTAGAGATTTTATAATTTCCTCCGGCAAAAATATGCGGATTGATTCTTACAAAGATCGGATAAGTATTTCCGTATTTATTCCCAAACTGTTCAAGAATAGAAATATTATCGATATTGATGTGTACACCGTGTTGCATCGCTTCCTCTATTTCAGCCAGCGCTACACAGTTTGGGGTAAATAATATTTTTTCTTTTGGGAATCCTGCTTTTAAGCCTAGTTTAACTTCATTGATTGATACACAATCCAAAGATGCACCTAAACTCTTAACATATTTTAAAATATTGATGTTCGTTAATGCCTTTGCAGCATAGAAGAACTTAGTGTGTTTTAGAAAAGAAGACGTAAGTTTCTCGTATTGAGTTTTAATAGATTCAGCGTCGTAAACATACACTGGTGTGCCAAACTCATTGGCAATCTGTAGCAAATCTTTTGAATTCATAATATCATATTAGCATAAAAAGGGCAGACTCTTTTCGGAGAGTCTGCCCTAATAATTATTTTTTATGCAAGACAACTCTTTTACACATTCCAAACCTTAGAGAACTTTACAGCTCCCTTTTTTCCAGTTTTATTTTGTTTAAAATATTGCATTGCTATCTTTTATTTTTTTGCAAAAGTACTATTTATTTTTATTTTGAGAAAATCGAATTAAAAAGCATTTTCTTTTTAATAAATACTTATCCAATCCTACAATATTTTCTTATTTTGGTAAAGGAAGGGTTTCAAAATCTCCACGGAGTAACGCCAACTGCAATTCATTGATAAGATCAGAAGCCGGCAAAGGAAGATCAATTTTTAACTTAGAAAGCTTACTCAATGTTTGAATTTGGGTAAAAAGCTCATAAAAGCCGTAAGAATTTACTTTACCGTTCTCAATTATTAAAAATAGTTTTTCACCCAGTTTTCTTCCCTGTCCCAACCAAAGCTCGTTTCTTTTTTTGAAGTCGATCTTCTTTTTGAAAACATTCACATCATTATACTCTTCGTGTGTACTGAGAAACTGGATTGCTTTCGAACCCTGAGTAAAGGATCTGAATTTTAAAATTGGTTTTTCTGTTTTGTTCAGTTTATTTTTTTCAACAACATATTTGTCATTCCTGTAATAAAGACCGAAAGGCAGGGTTTCCCTTTTCTTAATACTTTTGGAATTCAGCATCAGTTTGGCAATGATATCCGTTCCGGTGAGTTCAAAATTGATCTGTTCCGTTTCTTTTTGAACTTCTTCCCACTTTTTGGATTTCGAATTGAAAACTTTCTTTGAAAATTTATTGATGTCCTGTACGTGGTCACAAAAGACGATCTTTCCTGCTTCATTCTGGAAATACACAAACCCTTTTTCATTAGGAAGATCCTGCGTTAATTCTTTGATCTTATTGATGTAAGTCTTCACATTGGTCTCTTCATGCTGCTTTTGGATGATCTCATTTTCCGTGTCTTTAGAAACCAACAATTTGAATAGTTCCAAAGTAGCTCTTGCATCACCTTCTGCACGATGATGGTTCGTCAAAGGAATTCCTAATGATTTAACAAGTTTTCCCAACGAATAACTTACCTCATCCGGAATAAGTTTTTGCGCTAAAGGAATTGTATCTAAAGTATTGATTTTAAATTCATAACCAAGCCTTTTAAAAGATTGACGAAGCATTCTGTAATCAAAATCAATATTATGACCTACCAAAGTGGTATTTTCTGTTATTTCTATGATTCTTTTGGCAATTTCATGAAATTTCGGGGCAGTTTTAACCATTTTCGGAGTAATATTGGTTAATTTCTGCACAAAAGGAGTAATATCACTTTCAGGATTCACCAGAGAAATAAATTGATCGACAATTTTTTGTCCGTCATATTTGTAGACAGCAATATCTATTATGCATTCTTTTCTATAACCTGCACCATTACTTTCTATATCTATTATTGAATACATTTTCTGTTATCCGACTAATTATATTTACGTTATATCTTTGTGATAAGCCTTTACAATACATTACACAACTTATGCCATAAGCAATTCTGCTAAAATAACAAAAATCTGTCAAAAAACGACCTCCTGTTCATATCCATCTATCTTCTTCTTCCTCCCAAACCAAACATTCCGAGGATGGCTTTAGCTCCTTCACGCATCAAAGTATTAGCAAATGTTCTTCCCGCCTTGCTTTTCATCACCTGCTCAAACATTCCCGGTTCTTCTTTTACAGGTTTTGTCTTTTGGGCAGGGGTGGAACTTTGAACCGCATGTTCCATTCTTCTGACCAACATTTCATACGCAGATTCTTTATCAACCGTTTTTTCATATTTGGCAACCAAAGCAGACCTGCTCGTTAAATCAGAAATTTCAGCATCATTCAATATATCCATTCTTGATTCTGGTGAAATGAGATAAGTATGAACGAGCGGAGTCGGAACCCCTTTTTCATCCAATGCCGTTACAAATGCTTCACCGATACCTAAATTCTGAATCAGCTGTGGAGCATCATAAAATTCGGTTGTCGGATAATTTTCCACGGCTTTAGTGATCTCTTTTTTATCTTTTGCCGTAAAACCTCTTAATGCATGCTGTATTTTCAATCCTAATTG
>JAFAAJ010000235.1 GCA_023426625.1 Bacteroidota bacterium | reverse complement strand
TGCATATACATTCCAAATGCCATCAGGCATGTCAGTAGAATTCTTTTCATACTTAAGTAAATTTAAATTAGGGTCGTAAAAGTAAAGTTTTTTTTCAATTAAAATCATGATTTGCAGCAATTCAATTAACAGCATACACCAAAATAACATTTTCTTTAAATAAATTTAAACAATTATTTAATTTTTAACAAAAATCAACAATTACACAAACCGATATAAAAATCTAATTATCAATAATTTATACTTCAACCTATCAAAAAAATATGATACCACAATTCTCGGATTTAACATAAAAAAATTCATTCGCTTTTTATCAGCTTCATAAAAAAACCACGGCTAGTTTTAGCCGTGGTCTCGTTTTAATTTAATATAAATTTTATCTTTTTATTGCTTTTATAGTTGTTCTTGAACCATCTTTCATATTAAGAACCACCATATACATTCCTGATTTCAATTCACCTAAATGAAGAGATGAAGCAGGTTTTTCTACAGTTTTCACTACTCTTCCTGCCATATCAACAATAGAAATTGATTTTACATTTGTGATGTCAGAAATATTCAACACATCTGCAAATGGATTTGGATATGCCTTAATATTATCCTTAGTCGCAGAAACATCATTTGTTGCTAAAACAGACGCGTCATAAGCAGAAAGCTTAAACTGACCAGTAGTACTTCCTCCACCTGCTGTTCCTGTATATCTCCACACACTTATATATAATGTAGATCCCGGCGTTTGTCCAGTCAATGAAATCAAAGAATAGTTATCTACTCCACTATCATCATCACAATTAACATCCGTTAAAGATCCACAAGATCCTCCATGTACAGAAAGAACAGTATCCGTTAATCCTGATCCGGCAACTCCTTGAGTTTCGATTGTAAGACTTCCACTTACAGGCACCACTACAGAGTACCACACATTATCCCCTCTACTTGCCTGACAAGTAGTAGTACCATCAGTTGTAGCTCCATCATTTGTTGTTGTAATCGCATTAGCATCAAAGTTATTTCCAACCGTTAATGCAATAGCCCCTGAACAATCATCATTTGCTGGTGGCGGAGGCGGAGTTCCTACACAAATATTAAAGCTATTACTATATCCAGCTCCATTACTGTTATACACTCTTATATAGTAAGTTTGTCCAGGAGTAAGTCCAGTAGCAGTTGTGGTAGTAGTTGTACCACAAACAACACTTGTTAACGATCCGCACGCTCCACTAAATACCTGAGTATATAAACTTGTAGAAGATGAAGTTCCTGTAGAAACAACATTAGATAATTTAATAATATGACTTGCAGAAGTTGCCACAAATGAATACCAAACATCATCATCTGCATTTCCCGTACATGGAGACACTGCAATTCCGGAGTTGGTTGCAGAAGCAGTAGTTCCTGCAGTCGCAGTAGCACAAGTAGCAGTTGGACTTACTGTTAAAGCAACAGCATTAACACAGTCATCATTTGCCGGAGCTACAGGCGTTGTAACACAAATGTCAAATGTATTAGCATAGGCCGTTCCTGAATTGGAATTATATACTCGGATATAATAAGTATTTCCAACCGTTAAACCTGTAAGATGAGCCGGTGTAGCAGATGACGTATCACAAGCAACACTTGTCATAGATCCGCATACTCCGCTTAATACCTGAAGATAAAGCGATGTAGAAGATGTAGTTCCCACAGATACTACATTCGTTAAAGCAACCACATGAGTTGCAGAGGTAGCAACAAATGAATACCAAACATCATCATCTGCCGTTCCTGTACACGGAGAGACAGCCACTCCTGAATTCGTAGCAGAAGCTGTTGTTCCTGACACCGCATTAGCACATAAAGACCCCGCACTTACCGTTAATGGAATTGCATTCGCACATTCATCATTTGCCGGAGGTGGTGGAGGTGTTCCAATACAAATATTAAAACTTAAATATCTTCCTCCTGCAGTAGATTCAGGGTAAGAGAATACCCTTACATAATAAGTTTCACCGATTGTTAATCCTGTTACCAAAGCAGAATTAGGATCTGAACAAAGTACGCTGGTCTGAGATCCACACGTTCCGCTCAATACTTGGAAATAAGCATCTGTAGTACTTGTTGTTCCTGTAGACACAATATTCGTTAAAGATACCTGATGAGCCGTAGATGTAGCCACGAAAGAATACCAAACATCATCATCTCCTACCGCTGAAGTACTACAAGGAGCAACCATGGTAATTCCTGAATCTGTAGCACCTAAAGTATTTCCAGCTGTAACCACCCCACAGCTTAAATCAGCATTTACAGTTAAAGCAACCGCATTAGCACAATTATCGTTAGCCGGTGGAGTTACTGTAGTAAATGAAATTTCTGTACAACCAGCTGCTTCTCCTAGAAGGTTAACCGGAGTAACAGTTACATAATATGTCGTTAAAGGAGAAAGGTTTGTAAGTTGGTATGAAGTTACATTACCTACATTAGTATTAGGCACCACATCACTTCCGCCAGGAGTAGTTCCCACTCTTAGCTTATAACTTTCAGCAGCTCCCATTCCCGTTACAGCATCCCACGTGATAGTTGGAGAATAAGTAATATTAGTAGCTCCGGAAGTCGGGAAAGTTATCGTAGTACAACTTGGGGCAACACTAGGAGGATAATCAAACGCAATATGAGGTCTTCTATAATTTGAACTTGTAAGTGTTGCTCCAAATGCAGATGTAGTAGTCACATATTTTGTTGTATTAGAGTTCCCTGTATCAACACATGGAGATGAATATTCATACTCCCATTGAATACTTGTTGCCTGCCCGGTAGTTTGTACATATTCAGTAAATACTGCAAGATTACTACCCACACTATATGTGAAGTTCGTCGAATGAACAAATTGCTTGAATCCCGCAGTACTTCCAACAGCCGCTTGGGGATTACCATCATATACTAATGTAGCTCCCGCAATTGCAGTAGCCCAATCCAAAGCTCCGGATCCAAAATCCGTTGCAGTAGTATTCATTAAGTAGATCTTAAGTACAGCATCACTATTCAGTGTGCCACTTGGAGTATATCTTTTAAAGTATGTAGCAGTGAGATTCGCCCCACCTATAGCCGTCAATTGCGATGCTGGAATAATAAAAGCTCCTCGGCTTTTTGAATCAGCCGTTGCCGAACTATTAGGAACTGCATAAAGATTCGTTCCAATGGTCCCGTTACAGACAGGAACAATATAGCTTTGTCCCTGTAATGATTGATAAGTCCACAGACTCATCAATAACAGAAAGAGTAAATGTAGTTTTTTCATGCTTAGTAAATTAATTTTCAGAGCATAAAAATACAAAATAAATTACATATATTATATAATTTTAATACAATAACAGATAAATTATCAAATTAATAAAGATAAAATTAAAAACTAATTAAACATTTATTTAATTTTATAAAAACTCATTAATAAATGAATTATTTTTAAATATTTAAAAATCAATAAATTACAAAATAACTCCACTTTTTTACATTTGAATTAAAAACAAAAAAAGCAACCTAAAGTTGCTTTTTTATAAATATTTTAAATCAATTCAAATAAAATTCGTATTTATTAAGTAACTGAATTTCCTTGATGAGATCTCCATTCAAATCCACTGAATATTTCATGGACTGCAGCTCGATATGAGAGTCATCTTCCAGATTTTTAAGGTAAAGCCGGAATTTCTGATCTCCTTTATTTCGCTCGAGCACTTCCCTGAAAAAATCAAGATCTTCTTTTCTTAAATCCATCACATCCATCACCAAGGATATACTCTTGGCAAATCTTTCAAAAGCCTCCTGCAGTTCGATCACATCATTCACGTTCACAAAAACACGCCCGTCTTTTACCTGAGCAAATTTAATTTTCAGGATCACAAAACGCTGGACTTCAAGCTTCTCTTTCAAACGCATATAATCCCGGTCGCCCAACCTGAAAGAATAAGAGCCTGTATAATCTTCCAGAGTCAGAAATGCTACTTTCTCACCACTCTTGAATCCATCCTGAACGCGATATTCGGTAATTAAGCCAGCAACAGTATATTCTTTTCCTCCACCGCCGTTTTCCTTTTCTTTCTGGATCTGCTTCCAGTCTTTCTTTTTCTCTTCGAACAATTCCGGTGCTTTATTTGAGAATGCCTGTTCTTTATAAGCATCCACCTCATCCAGATTCAAAAATCCGAAGTTACCTTTCGGTTCTGCTTTTTTAGTGACTTCTTCTATAACTTCTTCTTCTCCGGTTAGCAATTCATCGGAAACAATTTCTGTAATATCTGCACTTTCGTCTTGGGAATCTCTTTCTTCGATAACCGGTGTTTCATCCACGATTATCTTCTCTACCTCATCTTTTTCCAACACTTTTTTCTTGGAAAGCTGTCCCTGCATAAACTGGAACTGATATTTGAATTCATCCAGTGGATGTGCCGAAAGATAGAAACCGATGATCTCTTTTTCTTTATTCAGCTTATGCATATTCGGCCATTCCGGACAAGGCGCCAGTTTTGGCTGCTCGATCTGAACTTCCTCCGCAAAATCTGCAAAAAGTGAATTTTCCATCTCATTTTTGCTCTCCTGGAAACTTTGACCATACCTTATTAAACGTTCCAAATTGGTTCTACCTGCTGCATCTATATCAAAATACTGACCTCTATGGAAAGAATCGAGTTCATCAAAAGCTCCTGCAAGAACCAAACTTTCTGCCACTCTTTTATTCATCTGAGAAGGAATGATTCGTTCAAAAAAATCATATACATTTTTGAATCTTCCGTTCTCTCTTTCTTTCGTAATGGCTTCACTCGGACCTTCACCGATTCCCTTGATGGCTCCTAATCCAAAACGGATCTGCCCTTTTTCGTTTACCGAAAATTTGTACTGAGATTCATTTACATCCGGCCCCAAAACATCAACCCCGATACTTTTACAGTCTTCCATGAACATGGTAATCGAGTCTGTATTGTTGATGTTATTACTCATCACACTTGCCATATATTCCGCCGGATAATTGGCTTTTAAATAAGCCGTCTGATAAGCGATAAAGGCATAACATGTCGAGTGAGATTTGTTAAAGGCATACTCTGCAAAAGCTTTCCAGTCGTTCCAGATTTTTTCGAGTCTTTCTTCATCAAGGTTGTTTTTTCTTCCACCTTCGATGAATTTAGGATACATTTTATTCAGAACATCAATCTGCTTTTTACCCATCGCTTTTCTCAGCGTATCGGCTTCACCTTTTGTAAAGTTGGCCAGTTTTTGAGAAAGCAACATTACCTGCTCCTGATAAACGGTAATTCCGTAGGTTTCCTTTAAATATTCTTCGGTTTCAGGTAAATCGTAGACAATTTCTTCAATACCATGTTTCCTGTTAATGAAATTCGGGATATATTTGATCGGTCCGGGACGATACAGCGCGTTCATTGCAATAAGATCGGCAAAAACCGTTGGTTTCAGCTCCCGCATGTATTTTTGCATCCCGGGACTTTCATATTGGAAAATCCCTACCGTTCTTCCTTCTTTAAACAGCTGATAAGTTTTAGCATCATCCAGCGGAATCAGATCCGGGTCTATGTCTACGCCATGTCTTTCTTTTACGAGTTTTAAAGCATCTTTAATGATAGTTAAGGTTCTCAGACCCAGGAAATCCATTTTCAGCAACCCTGCACTTTCCGCAACCGAGTTATCAAACTGGGACACCAAAATATCCGCATCCTTTGCCGCAATCGTTACCGGTACCAAATTACTCACATCTTCAGGTGTAATGATTACACCACAGGCGTGAATACCTGTATTCCTGATACATCCCTCCATTTTTTTGGCACTTTCCAGCACATCATGACGGGGGTCTTCAGGATTACTCAGAACCATTTTCATCTCATCAACGAGAAGCTGCTCTTCGGGCTTTAACTTATCATACTTCGTTAAAGCTTTCGCAATGTTCATTCCGGGTGTTGAAGGAACAAGCTTAGCGATATTATTGGTTTCAGGGATCGGAACATCCAGTACTCTTCCGGCATCTTTAATAGCTGATTTTCCTCCAAGTACGGAATAAGTGATAATTTGGGCTACCTGACTTTGTCCATATTTATCAATTACCCATTTGATGATCCTATCACGCCCTTCATCATCGAAATCGATATCGATATCAGGCATTGAAACTCTTTCCGGATTCAGGAATCTCTCAAAAAGGAGATCGTATTTAATGGGGTCTACATTGGTAATTCCAATACAATAAGCTACTGCAGATCCTGCCGCAGATCCACGACCCGGACCAACCCACACTCCCATTTTGCGGGCTTCGTTACAGAAATCCTGTACAATAAGGAAGTACCCCGGATAACCTGTGTTGGCAATTACATCCAATTCGAAATCCAGACGTTCTTTAATAGCATCCGTGATTCCTGTATCTGCATATCTTTTTTTAGCTCCTTCGTAGGTAAGATGGGTAAGGTAAGCCATCTCTCCTCTTTTTCCTCCGTCTATTTCGTCATCCGGATGAACAAATTCTTCGGGAATGTCAAATTTCGGAAGAAGTACATCTCTTTTCAGGGTATAAGGACTGAATTTAGCTAAAAATTCTTCGTAAGCATCAAATGCATCGGGGTAAGCTAAAAAAGCTTCTTTGATCTCATCACTGTTCTTTATATAATACTCACCCGTTGCTAAACCTCTTCTCTTTCCAAATCCTTTCCCAACAGGAGTTGACAGCTTTTCACCGTCTTTGATACAGCTTACAATATCCTGAATATTCGCATCATCTTTATTGGTATAGAAGGTTTCATTCTGAGCAAGGATCTTTACATTATATTTATCTGCGAAGTACAACAAGACCTCATTCAAGTGTTCTTCTTCCGGTAATTTATGATTTTGGATCTGTACATAGAAATCGTCTCCAAATGTATCTTTCCACCATTTGAAAAGTTCTTCCCCTTTTTGTTCCCCGGTATTCAGGATCGCATCGGGAATATCCCCATAGACACCTGAAG
>JAFAAJ010000146.1 GCA_023426625.1 Bacteroidota bacterium | reverse complement strand
CGTGCTGACTGACCACATTGGTTTCCCTGGCAATAAATTTCGTCCTTGGAAACAGTTTGATAAACAAAGATAAATAAGCATTTACTTCTCCGAAACCTGAGAACACAACATCGGGTTTTCTTCGGTAAATCTCTGATAAAATAGGCTTCAACGAATGTCTGATTCTTTCGGTGTTGATGTCTATAAGTTCTATATCATCTTTAAGTAAATTAAGATAGCCACCTTTTTTACGCAACAGCAAAATCTTAGGCTCGAATCTGTCCCGGGACAGGTGATTCGCAATGGTGGTAACAATTCTTTCCGCACCTCCTGTTTCCAGATCGGGCAGAATAAACATAACAGTAATCTTTTTCATCGGATAAAAAAAACCTTAGCCATAAGCGGATAAGGTTTATATTTTTAATTCGCAACGTCGCTAATAAATTTTATTCTTAACATTCTCACTTCTTCATCTGAAAGTTCATCTCCAAATTCATCCAGTAAGACTTTCATGCTGTCGCTTTCAGATTCATTCATGAATTCCATGAAACCGTCTACAATATCTTCATCAAAATTATCTTCGATATAGTAATCTATATTCAGCTTCGTTCCCTGGTAAACAATGCTCTCCATTTCTTTCAACAACTCATCCATCGTTAAATTTTTGGCTCTTGCAATGTCTTCAAGGTCAATTTTTTTATCGGTACTCTGTATGATGAAAACTTTATGGCTGGATTTATTCGCCACCTGTTTCAGTACCATATCTTGTGTACGTTCGATATTATTATCTTCAACGTATGTTTTTATGAAGTCAGCGAATTCTTTACCATACTTTTTGGCTTTCCCTTCTCCTACTCCATAAATTTTGGTTATTTCCTCCACCGTGATCGGATACTGAACCGTCATATCTTCAAGACTTGGATCCATAAATACCGTGTAAGGCGGAATTCCGTGCTTTTTAGCTACTTTTTTCCTTAATTCTTTTAGTTGATTGAATAAGTTCTGATCCAGTCCGCCTCCTGCTTGCATTTGGGTTTGCTCGCTTTCTGCTTTTGCCTGGGTAAGATCAAATTCCCGGTCTTCGGCTATTAAAAAGACTTCTTTGAATTCATCATTCAAAACCTTTCTTCCTTTATCGGCTATTTTTAAAACACCATAGGTTTCAATGTCTTTTTGAAGAAAATTCTGAACGGTAGCCTGTCTTAGAATCGTTTTCCAGTAATTATCTTTTTCAGCTTTTCCAAATCCGAAAAACGAGCTTTGTTCCAGTTTATAAGACTTTGTAACTGCCGTTTCTTTACCTGCAATTACGGAGATCAGATCTTTAGCTTTGAATTTTTCTCCGGTTTCACGGATAAGTTCAAGGACTTTTCTCAGGTCGGCTGAAGCATCCTTTAATTTTGGCGGATGAGATGCGTTATCACACATTTTGGCTCCATCACCATTCACAGGATCAAAAGTTTCCCCGAAATAATAAAGGATATATTGTCTTCTGCTCATGGAAGTTTCCGCATATCCTACCACTTCATTTAAAAGCTGTAGTCCGATTTCTCTTTCGGAAACGGGTTTCTGAGCCAGAAATTTTTCCAGTTTTTCAATGTCTTTAGGATCGTAGAAAGCCAGACAATGACCTTCTCCTCCGTCTCTTCCTGCACGTCCTGTTTCCTGATAATAACTTTCCAGTGATTTCGGAAAGTCGTAATGGATCACAAAACGTACATCCGGTTTATCGATACCCATCCCGAATGCAATGGTAGCTACAATTACATCTACTTCCTCCATCAGGAATTTATCCTGATTAGCAACTCTCACTTTCTGATCCAATCCTGCATGATAAGGAAGCGCGTTGATTCCGTTCACCTGTAAAAGCTGGGCAAACTCCTCTACTTTTCTTCGGCTTAAACAATATACAATCCCTGATTTTCCTTTATGCTGATTGATGAATTTTACAATTTCCTTATCTACATTGATCTTAGGCCGTACTTCATAATACAGATTCGGACGGTTGAAACTCTCTTTAAATACCACTGCTCCCGTCATCCCCAAAGTTTTCTGAATATCGTCCTGCACTTTAGGGGTTGCCGTAGCTGTTAAGGCGATCACCGGAACATCAGCGATCTTATCAATGATCATTTTCAGGTTTCTGTATTCCGGGCGGAAATCGTGTCCCCATTCTGAAATACAGTGAGCTTCGTCTATCGCAAAGAAAGAAATCTTGACTTCTTTCAGAAAATCCAGATAATCATCTTTGATCAATGATTCCGGAGCTACGTAAAGAAGTTTTGTCTTACCGCTTTTAATGTCATCAAATACCTGTTTGGTTTGAGTTTTATTCAGTGATGAATTTAAAACATGGGCAACTCCGTCATCAGATGAAAGACCATTTACCGCATCTACCTGATTCTTCATTAACGCTATTAAAGGTGAGACCACAATTGCAGTTCCTTCAGAAATAAGAGCCGGAAGTTGGTAACATAGAGATTTACCTCCACCTGTCGGCATCAAAACAAACACATCATTTCCATCCATTAGGTTTTCTATGATTTGTTCCTGTTGGCCTTTAAATGTAGAAAACCCAAAATATTTTTTCAATTCGCCTGATAAATTGGCTTTTTTTGCGCTCATCTAATTTTGTATTGCTAAATTTGCATCCAATCAAAGTTATAAAAATTCTGCTTAAAATAAAAGCGAACGAATTTATAAAAAATAAAATTTATATTAAATATTCTTTTTTAAATATAACAATTTTTAAGAGATTTTTTGTACACCCTATAGAAGTAAAATGGAAAGGTCAAATATCATTTCAATAGCAAAAACTACTTTAGAAATAGAAATTTCGGAACTCGAAAAATTAAAAAACAGAATAGATGACAGTTTTGCAAAGACCGTAGAGATCATTCATTCCGCAAAAGGAAAGCTGATCGTGGTTGGAATCGGTAAATCTGCGCACATCGGAAATAAGATCGTTGCCACCCTGAATTCTACGGGAACCCCTTCTCAGTTTCTTCATGCTTCGGAAGCCATTCATGGAGATTTGGGAGTGATCCAGAAGCAGGATGTGGTTTTATGCATTTCCAATTCCGGAAATTCTCCTGAGATCGTTAATCTTGTTCCTTATCTGAAAGATTATTCCTCCGCTTTGATCGGTATGACCGGAAACATGAAGAGCAAATTGGCAGAATTTTCCGAAGTGGTTCTGAATACGCATGTAGATATGGAAGCCTGCCCGAATAAACTGGCTCCTACAAGTTCCACTACGTTACAAATGGCACTGGGTGACGCTTTAGCCATTGCTTTAATGGAACTGAACAATTTCCGCGAGAATGATTTTGCTAAATTTCATCCGGGTGGAAGCTTAGGAAAAAACCTTATCTCAAAGGTGGATCAGTTTCTTTCTCCGCAAAAACCGCAGGTTTCAGAAGATTCAACGATAAGAGATGTTATCATTTCCATTAGTGCTTCAAGTCACGGAATTACTGTAGTAACCAATGGAGACAGCATTGTCGGAGTTATTACAGACGGTGATCTGAGAAGAATGCTGATGAAAGGTGATGATGTTTCTCAGGTTTTAGCTAAAGATATTATGTCTTCCAATCCGAAAACAATCGAAAGAGATGCATTGGCTAAAGATGCCATGAAAATATTGAAGGAAAACAATATCGGACAACTGATCGTTACTGAAAAAGGAAGGTATTATGGGATCATCGATCTGCATAAACTGTTGGATGAGGGGATTAATTAGAAGTTGGAAGATAGAGTTGGTGAATATAGTTTCTATTCCGTTGCTTCCGTTTTTACTGAAAGTTTTTTTATAAATTTGATGCCTTAAAAAATATTATTCTGTGAGTGATGGTAAAGAAATGTCCTTTTTGGGACATATTGGCGAGTTAAGAGGTCATCTCATCCGTTCAATTATTGCTATTATAATTGCGGCATTTGCTGTCGGCTTTAATATCAATTGGATCATGGACCATATTTTTTTCGGTCCTACAAGAAATGATTTCCCGACTTTCAGGATCGTAAATCACTTTTCAAGAATGATTTTAGGAGAAGACAGCATTCATCTTCCGAAAGATTTTCCTGTACGTGTACAAAGGCTTTATCAGCAGTTCAACGTCATGATGGCGGTTTCTATTTTCGGAGGTTTGGTGGCTGCATTTCCGTATATCGTCTGGGAATTATGGAGGTTTATTAGTCCTGCTTTACATCCCAGAGAAAAGAAAAATTCAATTTTCATCATCAATTCGGTGTGGATTCTTTTCATGACCGGAGTATTGTGCGGCTACTTTTTAATACTTCCTTTTGCCGTTAATTTCGGGGTAATCTTCAAGATTTCAGATATTATAGTTCCGCTTTATGACCTCAGTGATTATACCACTTTATTCTTACAGGTGGTTTTAGGAATGGGCGTGATTTTCCTTTTCCCGGTTCTGATCTATTTCCTTACCAGCATTGGAATTTTAACTCCGATATTCATGAAAACCTATCGCCGTCATGCTATTATTTTGATCATGGTTGTTGCAGCAATCATCACTCCTGCAGATGTTTTGAGTATGTTGATGGCAGCTTTTCCACTGATTATTCTATATGAATTCAGTATTCTGATGTGTTCTTACACGTATAAAAAAGTTCAGAAAAGGACTGAAAACCTTCCTGCGGTGCAGTAAATTAAGGTTAAAATTTCTTAGAAGAATTTTTATTTAAACATTTCATTTTTCATTCTTTAAAGCTTTTTTATGAATTTATAAATAAGCCGGGTAAACTTGGTATTAAATTTTCTATTTTTGATAGACTTAATAATTTGATATCAGATGAAAAAACTGACCTATTCTCTTTTGTTTGCTTCCGGACTTGCATTCGGACAGTTTTTTGAAAACACAGAAAAATATAGCAAACAGGACACTTTGAAAGGTTCCAACACTCAATTTCGTAATTTCTGGGATGTAAAAAAGTATGAACTCTCTGTGGAACCGGATTTCGGGCAGAAAAGCATCAAAGGGAACAATAAGATCAGTTTTGAGATCACAAAAGATATCATCAATCCTGTTTTCCAGATCGATCTGCAAGAACCTATGCAAGCTGATAAAGTAACAGCTAATTTCCCTATTAGCGAATATAAACAGGAGGGTGATTTTATTTTCATTCATACTCAAAAAAGCTTTAAAAAGGGAGAAAAATTCTCAATCGACATTCTATATTCCGGGAATCCTACAATTGCTAAAAGAGCTCCATGGGACGGCGGCTGGGTCTTCACCAAAGATGAGAACGGAAATCCCTGGATGAGTGTTGCCGATGAAGGAATCGGAGCTTCTATCTGGCTTCCTACCAAAGATATCTGGAGCGATGAGCCGGAAAACGGCATCATCATGAAGATAATCACTCCAAAAGATCTTGTAGGCATTGGAAACGGCAGACTGATCAATAAAAAAACGGTTAAGGATAAAACGGTGTACACCTGGGAAGTTAAAAACCCGATCAATGCATACTCCATCATTCCGAATATCGGAAAATACGTGAATTTCAAAGATACCTACAAAGGAGAAAAAGGAACACTGGATCTGGATTATTGGGTTTTGGATTATAATCTGGAAAAAGCAAAAAAACAATTCCAGCAGGTAAAACCTATGCTTTCTGCATTTGAATATTGGTTCGGACCCTATCCTTTCTATGAGGATTCTTACAAATTGGTTGATTCTCCTTATCTGGGAATGGAGCATCAGAGCAATATCGCCTACGGAAACTATTATCTGAATGGTTATTTAGGAAACGATCTTTCCGGAACCGGAGTCGGACTGAACTGGGATTACATCATTGTTCACGAAAGCGGACATGAATGGTTTGCCAACAACATCACAGCAAAAGATCAGGCAGATATGTGGATCCATGAAAGTTTCACCACGTACTCCGAAGTGCTTTTCACGGAACATTATATGGATAAAAAATCCGCAGAACTATATGCGCAGGGAATTCGTGGAAATATTGAAAATGACAAGCCTATTATCGGTAAATATGGCGTGCGAGACGAAGGAAGCGGCGATATGTATCCTAAAGGAGCAAGCATGATCCACACTATCCGACATGTAATCAATAATGACGAAAAATTCAGAGAGATCTTAAGAGGTCTGAACAAGGACTTTTACCATCAGACTGTAACGACCGAACAGATTGAAAATTATATTTCATCTAAATCAGGAATTGATTTTTCAAGTATTTTCAACCAATATCTCAGAACCATAGATATTCCTACTTTAGAATATTCTCAAAATGGAAATGAACTAAAATTCCGCTACACGAATGTGGTGAAGAATTTCAGGCTTCCGATCAGAATCAATAAAGATCAGGTTATAAATCCAACTGAAAACTGGCAGACCATAAAAATGAAAACAGCGGCTCCTGTTGAGCTGGACAGAAATTATTATATGAATTATAAGAAGGAAGGATAGTTTTGGGAAAAGGCGAAATTGTAAAAGAGCAAAATCGTGAAATCGCAGAAAGGCGGAAAGGTGAAATTGAAGACTTACTTGTCAGAGCTGTTTCGCTTTTCCTCTATTTTGCCCCAAATTAATAACTTAATACCCATTCCAGCACGATTTTGCTCTTTAGCTATTTTCGCTTTTTTTTCATTTTCCCGGTAACAAAATCATTTTTCTGACAACTAGTTATTTAAATATTAATCTCAATGAAAAAAATAGCACTAAGCTTAGGGATTTTAGCCACGATCTTGGTTAATGCCCAGTCTATAAAAACCACTATTGACCTGGTGAATGTAAAAAACGATAAAGTTGCAGTAACTATGGAATTCCCGAAAATGAAATCCGGTGATGTAAAGTTTCACTTTCCTAAAACCGTTCCGGGAACGTATTCAGTGGATGATTACGGACGATTTATAGAGGGAATCCGGTTTTTTGACAATAAAGGACAGGAATTGAAGTACACCAAGATGAACGACAATACATATTCCCTTAAAAACGCTCAAAACTTAGCCAAAATCACTTATCTGGTTAATGACAGCTTTGATGAAGAGATGGATACGTCAAAACATAAGGCCGTATTTTCACCTTCTGGAACCGATATTGAAGAAGGTAAAGTTTTTATGATCAACACCCACGGTTTTGTTGGATATATCGATAATATGCAGGATGTTCCTTACCAATTGATCATTCAGAAGCCAACTGATTTCTACGGAACAACTGCTTTGGTAGATCAGGATAAGTCCGAAGCTACGGATACTTATACTTTAGCTAATTATGCTAAACTGACAGATTCTCCTCTTATGTACAGTAAGCCCGACTACATCACATTCAATGCAGGCGGAATGGAACTTGTATTGGGTGTTTATTCTCCAACCGGAAAATATAAAGCTTCCGATTTCAGGGAAAATCTTGAAAAAATGGTAGTCGCACAGAAAAAATTCTTAGGCGACATGAATACCAATAAGAAATATGCGATCATGCTTTATCTTTCAGGAATGGGTGAACCGCAGATCAAAGGTTTCGGAGCCTTGGAACATCATGAATCCACGAGTGTGGTGTTACCGGAAATGATGCCTAAAGAAGCCATCGACCAAACCATTACTGATGTAGTTTCCCACGAGTTTTTCCACACGGTGAATCCTTTAAAAACCCACTCTGAGGAGATTCATTATTTTGATTATGCAGATCCTAAAATGTCCCAACATCTTTGGATGTATGAAGGCGGAACAGAATATTTTGCCAATTTATTCCAGATCCAGGAAGGACTGATCAATAAAGATGAATTTTTACAGAGGATCAATGACAAAATCACCAATTCCAAGAATTATGATGATACTATGCCGTTTACGGTAATGAGTAAAAATATTCTTCTGGATCAGTATAAGGATCAGTACAGAAATGTTTATGAAAAAGGAGCTCTTCTGGCGATGTGTCTTGATATTGAGCTTAGAAAGCTTTCTAATGGTGAGATGGGTTATCGTGACATGATCAGAAAGCTGTCTCTGAGATTTGGAGAGAATAAGCCATTTAAAGATGATAAGCTGATCGATGAATTGGTAGAGGTGACCGGATATCCTCAGGTAAGAGATTTTTACAATAAATATATTGCAGGAAGCCAATCCACTCCTTATGAGCAATACCTGAACATGGTGGGAATAGAAATAAAAAAGCAGGAAACCCCTCCTATTTTCTGGTTCATCAAAGATCCGAACCAAACAGGATATAATGATAAGAACAATACGTTTGTATTTGATGAAAGTTCGGCGTTATCTCCTTTTGCAAAGAGTATCGGTTTCAAAATCACGGATGAGGTGGTAGCATTAGATGGTAAAACGATCAATATTCAGG
>JAFAAJ010000139.1 GCA_023426625.1 Bacteroidota bacterium | reverse complement strand
TAAACTCCAAATGTCCTAAAAAAAGTATTTTTGTGGAAGTGCAGTTATACAGGATCATACAGGAGTTTACCACCAATGTTCTCAAACATTCGGAAGCTACAAAGATCTGGATCTATATCAGAGACTTTCCCGACAGTATGGCTGTAATTATTTCAGACAACGGACAAGGGTTTGATTATGAGAAAGTTAAAAAAGGAATGGGGATAAAAAATATAGAATCAAGGATCAAATCCATGAATGCATCCCACAAATGGAAAAATGTTATCAATAACGGAAGCCGCTTAATTATTAAAATTCCAAATCACCATGAAATCCCAAATCAAAATAGCATTAATTGATGATGAACAGCTGATCCTGGAAGGCGTAAAAATGTTATTATCTACTGAAAATAATATCTCGGTAGTTTTTACTTCCAACAATGGCCCTCATTTTCTTGAAAGCCTGAAACAGCTTCCGGCTGCAGACTTCCCTGATATTGTTCTGGTTGATGTACAGATGCAGCCAATGAACGGGTTTGAACTTGTGGAGATCCTTAAAGAAAAATATCCGGATCTGAAAGTGATCATCCTTTCTTCCCATTATAAAACTTCCATTCTGGGATATATGGTGAAATTGGGAGTAGCCGCTTTTCTTCCTAAAAATTCAGACCGTAAAACATTTATAGATGCCATTACGATGGTTCATAAAAACGGTGTTTTCTTCACTGCAGAAGACCATCAGATGCTTTTTTCCTATATGAACAGTTCCACAAAGAAAAAGACATTGTTTGAAATGGATGATGATCTCTCCGAAAGGGAAAAAGAGGTGGTGAAACTCATCTGTCAGGAATATACCAATCATGAGATCGCTGAAAAACTTTTCATCAGTCCGCGTACGGTAGAAAGTCACCGACAGAGAATTGTAGATAAGATCGGAGCAAAAAATACCGTTGGAATCGTCATTTACGCCATCATTAATAATATCTATCCACTTGATAAAATATAGTTCCGTAGAAATACGGAATTTTTTATTTAGTATCTTTTACTGTAGTTTCAATCCCTTTTTCGTGGTTATTTTGAAGTGTTCAATAATATTGTGTTCTCGAACACAGCAGTATACACGGCTTAGTACATAAAAATGGAATCAAGTAAAATAGTATCTGTCGGGATATTTTTCGACGGAACAGGAAATAACGGGATCAATGCAACGTCTACCCAAAAGCCCGCAAAAAATAATGGAAGTTATTACAGCAGTACCACCAATATATATAAACTTTTCGGATTGTTTGCCGGAAACCAGAAAATGTATGTTGAGGGAATCGGGACTTTAACCGGGGGAGAAGACAGTAATGTCGCTATGGCTACCTGTAAAAATCCGCCCAGATATAAAGGATATTCCTCAGATGATAAACTAAATAAAGCATTCGCTTTTACCGAAAAAATAATGCAGGACCAGACCGCTGAATATCATTTTTATGTCTATGGTTTCAGCAGAGGAGCGATGTTGGCAAGAAATTTCTGTTATGAACTCTTAAAGTCCGGATCAGCAATAAAAGGAAATAAAAAGGTTAAATTTCTCGGGGTTTTCGATACCGTTGAATCAACGCCGTTTAATGATTATAATGTAAGCTTATTGCCTGAAGTTGAAAATGCCATTCACTTATGCGCAATTAATGAATGCCGATATTTTTTTCCGCTGACAGGTTTTTTTGAAGATTCCGCCAGCATGAAAGATACACGGTCGGATATCGGAAACTCTGTGTGGAAGGAGGTTTTCATTCCGGGTGCTCATGCCGATGTTGGAGGAGGATATTTAGAAGGATCACAATCCGTGTATGTTTCCGCTAATTATATCAGAAAAGAAGATGCAAAAGCTTATGTAAATACAGTAAAGCATACCAAAAAAGATGCTTTCGGCAACAAAATCTGGGAATCCCTTTTGGTAGATTACAAGATAGATGAAGGTGTAGCTTTTTCACAGGCCTACGTTACAAGAGATAAAGTGTATAATGACCTTTCAAAAATATATGGCAAATTGATGCTGAAAGAAACCAATGCGGTTACTGCAGTATTTAATACCCAATTTGATGCTTCCAATTTTGAGATAGATTATAAAAAGCATCCGTTTTTAGAGAAATTCGGGGATCAGCTGGAAAAATATGTTCAGGAACTATTACCGGATCTTAGACCACCGTATAATTATTGGGATTTTACAGACTATACCCATATTTCAGCCAATTTCGGTTTACATAAAACCAGTTTACTGCAGAAATCAGAAACTAATATAGATGTCGAACTCATCAATAACAGTCTGAACGTACCCGGAAATCCGATTGTTGATATTCCGGAAGGAGCCATTCCCAACACAAGCAGAGGAACACAGCAGAAGGGAAGTCCGGGTGCAGACTATGTATATGGCAGTAATATCCCGAACAATGATATATGGAGTCGTTCCATTCTCGTAAAAGCTAGCCTGGAATTATAAAATTTTTTTCAGTTTTAAATTTAGGTGTGGGCCTCCCGTTTTAGGGAGGTCTTTTAATTTCAGCGGTCAGAATAGAACTATTACGTAAAAATACGGAGCAGGTAATTTGAGCATTTTTACGCTACAGCCTGAGATTTTTTTATTGTTACTTTGGGTTGGCTGAAGATTAAATGAAAGCAGTAAACCACAAAAAAAAACATTTTTGAATAAAAAATAGAATAAAACTAACCTAAAAACTAAAATTATGGCATGCAGAACAGCATCTGTTGAAAGAGTAGCAGATAAAACAGTAAAAGCAAAAGAGCAGATCGACAAGCTTCAGTCGATGATACAGGCTCAGGAAAATGAAAATAAAGCAAAGTTTTATAAGCAGATTGATGAACATTTGGCAAGTGCAAAATTAACTGATGCAAGAGAAGTTTCTTATACTTCAAACGTTAAAACAGAATACAGCAGCGAATTCAGCCTTGATAAAATTGCCGGTGTTGTAACATCAGCTTTGAAAGCCGTAAAAACAATAAAAGATCCTACCAATCCAATGGGGTTGGCAAGTCCTGCAGCTATTGATGCCTATACAGATGTTGTAAATGCAGTTGCAGAAGCCGCAAAATCTTCCTCTACATCAGCAGCAAGCATGTCTTTCTCAATGAACAGGCTGGCTCCCGGAACTATTGCCTTTTTATATGCATCATCAGTAAGCATTCAGGATGATGAAACTTTCGGAAATGAGGCAGTTACCACTACGGCTATTTACTACAGACTTATGGAAAGCCCGAGAGATGTGGAATTATCCGCAGCATTGGACGCTACAAGAATCCGTGTGGCAGCAGATCTGGAAACCTATAAAAAATTCATTGCATTACAGGCGGGATTGGTAACATCTCTTGCCGATGGTAAAATAACTTTTGAAACGTACCTGGTAATGGATGATAAATATGCCAAAAAAGCTGCTTAACTTGAAAAGAGAGTAAAAGACGGAACTCCTGTCGCAAGAATGGCAAAAGGTGTTACTCCGGAAGTTCTTTCTATTGAAGATATGGGATTATCATTGGACAATAAAAATCTTGTGATGTCAGCAGTGGAAAAATTGTCAGGAATGGGAGAGATCTACAATTCTGTAGTTCAGAGAAACCGTTCCCGTATTGAAAATGGATATTATTAATTTTTCTGTATAATTTTTTATTTCATACTTTAAGTTTTGAGCTGTCTCCGGACAGCTTTTTTTATTTCTCCTCAGTTCATTTCTTTTTCCGTATTTTTGCACTCGGAAAATTCAGTTTAATTCTTAATAACATCATTACATGCTTTCGGTTCAAGGTTTAGGGCTACATCATTCAGGAAATTACTTGTTTCAAAACGTAAATTTTACCATCAAAAAAGATGATAAGGTAGGTTTGGTTGGTAAAAACGGAGCAGGGAAATCTACCCTGTTGAAAATGCTTTCAGGAGAAATATCTTTCTATGAAGGAAATGTGGTGCCGGAAGGAAATATCACCATCGGTTTCCTGAAGCAGGATTTGGACTTTGTAAAGGGAAGAACAGTATGGGACGAAACCATGCAGGCTTTCGAGCAGATCAATGCCTGGAAAAACGAATTGGAAGAAGTGAACCATCAGTTGGCAACAAGAACCGATTACGAAAGCGATTCCTATACGGATCTGATCAACAGAATGACTGAATTGAACGACCTTCTCATGAACCATGATGCCTATAACCTAGAAGGCGATATGGAAAAAGTCCTGTTTGGTTTAGGGTTTAAGGCAGATGATTTTCAGAAGATCACCGATGAATTTTCCGGAGGATGGAGAATGAGAATTGAACTGGCAAAATTGCTTCTTCAGAAAAATGATATTATGCTTCTCGATGAGCCAACCAACCACCTCGATATGGAATCCATCATCTGGCTGGAAAACTTCCTGAAAGATTATCCCGGTGCCATTGTTTTGGTGAGTCACGATAAACAGTTCATGACCGCAGTTTGTAACCGAACTTTTGATATCAACAATAAGAAAGTTGACGACTATAAAGCCAATTATTCCAAATATCTGGTTATGCGTGAAGAACGCCGTGAAAAACTGATTCAGGCTAAAAAGAATCAGGATGCGGAGATCAAACAGATGGAAGATAATATCAATAAGTTCCGTGCAAGTGCTACCAAAGCTTCTTTCGCACAGTCGCTTATTAAAAAATTAGAGAAAATCGACCGTATTGAAGTGGATAACGAAGATGTTTCCAAATTTAACATCCGTTTCGTACAATCTATTGTGCCGGGGAAAGTGATCTTTGAAGCAGAAAATCTTGGAAAAGCTTACGGACAGAAGCAGATCTTTAATAATGTGGACTTTATCGTTCAGAGAGGAGACAGAATTGCTTTGCTGGGACAGAACGGACAAGGTAAAACGACATTAGCTAAAATACTTTCAGGAGAAATAAAAGACTATTCCGGAACGTGGAATTTAGGTCATAACGTAAATATCGGGTATTTTGCTCAAAATCAGGAAGAAGTTTTAACACCGAATAAAACCGTACTGGAAGAAGCAGAAGATGCGGCAACGGAAGAAACAAGACCGAGAGTAAGAGATTTATTAGGATCTTTCCTTTTCCAGGGAGAAGCCGTGAACAAGAAAACTAAGGTGCTTTCCGGGGGAGAAAGAAACCGTTTGGCACTTTGTAAACTTCTATTACGTCCTTTCAATACCCTGATCATGGACGAACCTACGAACCACTTGGATATTCAGTCTAAAGAGATCATCAAACTTGCCTTACAGAAATTTGAAGGTACATTGATCGTGATTTCGCATGACAGGGAATTCCTTCAGGGACTTTGCGATAAGATCTATGAATTCCGTGACGGAAAAATGAAAGAATTCTTGGGAAGCATTGATGAATACCTTGAATACAGACAAAAGGAAACGATCAGAGAGATCTCGGCTGAGAAGGCAAAACTTCATGGAGAAGAAACAAAAGTTGAAGTGAAAAAAGCTCCAAAAGCTGAAGAGAAACCTGTTGCAACTTCAAACTCAACAACAATTCTCAGTAAAGAACAAAAGAACATCCAGAATAAACTGAAAAAAGTGGAAGAGAAAATTTCTGAGCTTGAAACAAAGATCGAAGAAATGGAAGCTTCTTTTGCCAAAGAAAACCCTTCCGATGAAACATTGGAACAATACAACAAGGCAAAAGAAGAACTTGATCTGGCTTTGCAGGAATGGGAATATCTGGGTTCCCAATTGGAATAAACATAATTTGGACAAAATTTATTGTAGAATTTCAATAGAATAAAAGGTAAAATGATATTAAAAAAATTAAGAAATAATCTATTTTCCGGACTTGTATGGTGGATGATGTTACTTTGTTTTTTTAATATAAGTGTCGATGTCAAAAATCCACTGTCCGATAAGATTTCAGTGAATTCCTCATTCAATGATCAGGAAAGCATTATAGAACTTGTAGTTGAAAAACTCTTGGGTTACGATGATGCTATTCCTGAAAGTGACGAACCCGATATGGAAGAGCATAATGGCAAAAGCACAGTTCATATAGATCTTTTTACACCCTTATATAATAAAGAAAAGATTGAATCTGCCGTTTTCATTCCGGAGAGCGGTAATTCTTTCAATCATTACCAACACGAGTTTTCAGACAACTATTACCCGATTCATACACCGCCTCCCGAAGCCTGATTATTTTTTTTAGAATATCTATTGATCCTGAACTTTCGCAAGATTCAGGAAGCTTATGTATAACCCTATAAAAAATAATTAAAATGCATATGAAAAATATATGGATGGCAGTTCTTATGATTATGCCGTATTATCTGTTTTCTCAAAATAACAATACCATTAAAGACAGTTTATATATAGAAGAAGTGGAAGAAGCCGGACTGATCCCGAAAGTACTTCATGCCGAACCTTTATACATTGATCTTATCAGAGATCTTGGAGCGCGGAAAGGGGAAAAAGAATGGAATGTAGGTTTCGGACTTACCGATAATGGTGATTATGATATGTACACCGCATTGGTGGAATATGAATGGGCGCCTGTTGATCGTCTCGGATTAGAAGTTGAGTTGCCTTTTTCCATGTTTTATCCTACAAACAGTGAGGTAAAAGACACACCCGGAAGTAAACTGAACAGTCTCAAAATGGCTATGCAGTACTCTTTCTATGTCTCCGAAAAGTATAAAACAAGTATGGCGTTCGGATACATTCAGGAGTTTGAACTTACAGATTTCAATAAGTATGGTAAAGGAAAACTATTCACCGGAAATGTTTACAATCCTTTTTTTGTAGCAGCTAAAAGATGGAAGAATAATTTTCATACGCTTCTGTATACCGGACCCGCATTCATGCATCATTTTGAAGATAATTCCGTCCATACCAGTTGGCAGATCAATACCAATTTCCACTATATGATAACCGGAACAAGGAATTTTGTAGGAGTAGAGTTCAATAAAACCATTTTGAACGGTGATTTCGATATGACCATACGTCCGCAAATGAGAGTGGGAATTGCTGATAATGTAATGGTTGGGATTGTAGCAGGAATTCCTATTAAAAGAGAAAATGAAAGATTTAGTTCTTTTATCAGACTTATTTATGAACCTGCTCATAAAAAGAAATAAATGAAGGAGACTGTCTCAAAGTGCCATTCTGAATAAAAATGAAGAATCTAAATCTTCTGATTCTCAATGAGATTTCCTCCTTCGTCGGAAGGGAAAACCCATAATTAATGACTTTTGAGACAGTCTCTTATTTATACAGATCAAGATCTATGAAATTGTTGTTGTGTAAAATTTCTTTTCTTGCTCTTTCTTCTTCACGTTTATAGATTTCATTTTGACTGATCATTTCGCCGTTCCATTCAATGGCAAATTTTGTGTTTGTCCTTGCCGAAAGTGATTTTAATTCAAAATTCGGGTCTTTTTTATATGCTTTCCAGCGGGTATTGAATTCATTTTTTGAGATGAGTTTATAATTAGGTTTTTCAATTTCATAAGGAATTTCTCTTCTCTCAATACCAATAACAGAGAAAGAATGTTGTTTTTTTTCATCTTCAATAGAAAGTATTAAGCCGGGAAGATTTCGGAAAATATAAGGCCCGTCCTGTATTGGAATTGCGCTTGTGAACCATGCGATCCATTTTCTTCCTCCGAAATCTAAAGTTGCTTTTTGTACTTCCATATCCATTATGATTTTCTTTTCAGAGAAAATCACCCAGTTAAGTTTTTCTTTTTCCTGAAATGAATAAAGGCTATTCCCTATCTTAGTATTGACGAAAATATCCTGTGAAGCTGATTTTTTCACGGAAAAATCAATTTTTGACTGATGAGGATTGGTTTTGATGTTTTTATGAAAGGCTAAAGAATCATTCAGGTATCTGGATCTGCTGTAGAAATTAGACCCCTTTTCTGAAATATCCAGAAAAACAATTTCTTTGGAGATGTGATCGGTATGAAGAGAATCCTGAATAAAGTTATAGCCATAACTTATTCTGAGGTTTTGGGAATACAGATTGGTGCTGATCAATAGTAAAAAAAAGACTGTTCTTTGCATATTATTCCCATTCATATTTTTTTTCAATACCTTTTCGCACGGTTCTGAACTCAGATACAATTACCCCTTTCGGAAGGTCATTGGTTAGTTTTTTAACATCTTTACGGTTAGCCGATCCGTATAATTCCAAAAACTCCTGATAGGAAATTACATTTTCTATATTCTGTGGTTTCTGTGTATCTGTTTTAGAACCGGAATTCTTTATTATGTCAGTTACAGTCCATCTGTTGATATCTGTTTTTTCCTCACCGATTTCAAGGATCAGACCGGGTAACCCTCCAAATTTGAAAGGTCCGAAAGGATAAGGCAGTTCTGTAGTGTAATAGGCGACTATTGAACTTCCCCGGAAGTCGCACGTTGCCTTTTTACAGAGATAATTATTGATATTTTTTGTTTCATTATAATCCGTATTCCACTGCATCTCCGGTACAGTATCCTCTATCCAGTACGATTGGTCAGAAATATTACTTTTGATTAGTATTCTGTTTGAGAGAGCAGATTTGTAATACGTTTCTGTGTACATTTTATTTTTTGAACGTATTCCTATGCCTCCACGTTCTTGAGAAACATTGCTTTTTGCCTTTTCATAAACAAAAACGGAATCTCTTATGTCCTTTGCGTCATTACCGTTGATATAAAGATCTTCTTTGACTTTTGCGTGGAGAGGGCTGATATAAGTATAGGTAATATGTAGATCCTGACCTTTATATAATGAAGACCAAAGGAAAATACAACAAGAATAAAAAATTAGATTTCGCATAACATTCTCTATGACAATAAGTGAACAAGTGTTTGCAAAATAATAGGAAAAAAATAGATTTGCAATAGCATAAGTCAAATATTTGTGAGAAATAATAATTTTTAAATTGTTTATTATTAGTAATCTATGGGTGTGTATTTTTGGTTTTTTCTTGGAAATATTGGTTTTGGTTTATCCGTTTTCTTAAATTGTTTTTAATAGTGATTTTAATCTAATATTTAAGAAAATAAAGAAAAATTTTTTATAGTTTTGCGTTGTGAAATATTTGAAAGAGAATAAGATTAAGGTAATCGCACTTTTAACGAGTGTTTATCTTTTTGCGTTATTGTCCCAAAGTTTCCACCATCATGATTCATTCGATTATTTCAAAGCCGGAAACTTTAAAAAATCGGAGAATACTTTCTCAAAAAATTTAGTTAAAGATAAGGCCGGAGACTGTTTGGCTTGTCATTTCTTATTCAATGCCCATACACTGGTTCCTGAAGAATTCAGTTTTACTTTTGAAGCTTATACCCATGAAGTAAAGCAGATCATCGCCGATCAGGAGAAAATATGGTCACAGACTAAATTCACATATCAGCTTCGGGGACCTCCCGCAATTTCATAATTCATAGATATTCTTATTGGCTTTATAGATCATAAAGTTCAATATAATGATGCATGTTTAATAGTTGAAGATCAGACATAGTCTTCTGTATTATACATCATATTCTACATTTTTACAACAAAAAGTAATCTATTCATAACAATGAAATTGATATATAGCATAATGCTGATCCTTTGCGGATTGGTACTTACGAATGCACAAAAAACATACTCAGTACAGGGAACGATCCAGGATTTTCATGACAAAACCATGCTGGAAAATGCTGAGGTTGTTCTTGGGAAATTTACCGCAAAAACAGATAGAAAAGGGAAATTCACATTCAATGCAATTCCGGAAGGAACTCATACCCTTATCGCAAAACACCCTGCATGTAACGAACATACTGAAAATATAGAAGTTCATCAGGATCTTTATCTGACGATAACCCTGGAACATCATGTTGAAGACATTGAAACCGTCACCTTACACGGAAGCCACAAAAAAAGTGGTTCTCTGATTGTCAAAACTCTTGACAGATCCGAAATAGAGAAAAATTCCACCGAGAATTTAGGAAATCTCTTATCCAAAATTTCAGGAGTAACCGTATTGAAAACCGGGAATAACATTACCAAACCGGTTATCCATGGATTGTATGGAAGCCGTGTTTCCATTCTGAACAACGGTGTGAAAATGGCGGAGCAGGAGTGGGGAGTAGAGCATGCTCCCAATGTAGACATCAATGATTTTGAACATATAGATGTCGTTAAAGGAGCATCTGCTCTGAAATATGGCAACGAAGGTATTGGTGGAGCTGTTGTTCTGGAACCTTCAGTATTACCGAAACGGGATACCATAATGGGGAATGTGAAACTTTCCGGGATCTCCAACGGAAGAGGAGGAGAAGTATCCGCGAATATACTGAAAGCCTGGGAAAACCAATGGTTTGTAAAGTCAGGAGGAAGCTTTAAAAAACTGGGAGACCTCTACATTCCGCATCATACGCTTCAAAATACGGGAGCGGAAGTCAATTCCTTTAATTTCTCTTTCGGAAACCATAGTTTTATGCAGGGTTTTGACCTGTCGTACAGCGGAATAAATCAGGAATTTGGGATTTATAAAGGAGCCCATTTGGGAAGTACTCAGGATTATTACAATGCCATTACCTTTGGACAGGCTTATTTCCTGGATGATTTTAGCTATGACATTACCAATCCTAAACAGGAAGTAAGCCATCATATTGCTAAACTTTCAGCGTATAAACGTTTTGAGGATTTCGGGAAACTCACTTTTCAGTATAGTTTTCAGTTGAATAGCCGTAAAGAATTTGATATCAGAAGAGGTGAACTCAATGACCTGCCGTCAATGGATCTGCGTTTGATCACACACACTGCAAGTTTGATGCATTTTATTGAAAGGAAAAACTGGAGTCTGGAAAGTGGGATTTCTGCTACTTTTCAGGATAACTATCCGAATCCGGCTACAAAAGCACGACGTCTGATCCCCGATTATTACCGTTATGATGCTGGAGCTTTTTCTGTGTTTAAATACCGTTTTAACTCAAAATTGAATGCGGAAGCAGGAATTAGATATGATTTCAGCCGATACGATGCTTATAAATATTATGATGAACACGAATGGGAAGAGTATTATGCAGATATTTTTCCTGAATTTTTCATCCGGGAAAGTGACAGTAGGGTTCTAACCCATCCTATTCTGGATTATCATAATTTTTCAGCCAATATCGGACTAATTTATAAGCCGGTTAATGATTTTGAGATCAAGCTTAACCTTTCCAGAGCGGACAGAACACCCAATCCTGCGGAACTGTTTGCGGATGGACTTCACCATTCTGCAGCCGTGATGGAAAGAGGTGATCTTACTGTGAAGAAAGAAGAAGTTTACAATGTCAATCTGTCATTATCCGCTCATTTCAATATCCTGAAAGGCTTACATATTGAAGCTAATCCGTATATGCTGTTTTCCGATAGTTTTATCAATCAGGTTCCTGTCGGGCTACAGGCTACCAACAGGGGAGTTTTTCCGCTTTGGAGTTATCAGCAGATCAGAGCAAGGATATATGGAATTGATGCCGATGCAGAACTGAATATCCTGGAAAATTTAAAATGGAATACAGGACTCAGTGTATTGAAGGGCGATGATCTTACTCATGACGAGCCTTTGATTCTAATGATGCCTTCCCATTTGAGAAACACTCTGGAACTTAAGCTGGATAAACCCAAGAATTTTTACGTGAGTCTTGAAAATGTGAATGTATTCAAGCAAAACCGATTCCCTCACAGAAATCAGACGATTGATTTCATTCAGGGCGGGGAGATCGTGACTAAAGAAATCGACTTCAGTTCCACGCCTGCTGCTTATTCCATTTTTAATGCTTCCGTGGGAGCAGACCTTTTCAAAAACCTGAATCTTAATTTCAGGATCAACAATATTTTTAATACAGAGTACCGCGAATATCTCAACCGATTAAGGTATTATATGCCTGAATCCGGGAGAAACTTTGTCGTTACACTGAAATACAATTTTTAATATTTAAAATTTAATGAACATGAAAAAAATATTCAATATACTATTAGTTCTTTTGAGCACCGTTTTATTATTCTCTTGCAGAAACGAAAATGACATTCCTGAAGATATCCACGAACATGAAGAGATCGAAAAACTGGTGGTGAAAGTGGTGGAGAAAAATTCTCTTGCGGAACAGACCATCAACTATATCGGTGGAGTGGCGGACAAACCAATCCTTCTGGAAAATGGCAAGACCTATTCGGTGAGCCTGGACTTTCAGGTGAAGCACGGAAATGAATTTCACAGCGCCATTGATGAGATCGAAGAAGAAAAAGACGAACATTTCGTCACCTACACCTTTGCCGGAGTAGATGTGAATATCGTGAGAACCGCAGATGATATTATAAGAACAGACGGAAAGAAACTGGGACTTAAAACAGAATGGACGGTAAACAGTGCTCCTTCTTCAGCCAAAGTAAACATCAGACTTATTCATGGAGCAGATTCCGTGAATGATCAGACACCTTCTGCGGCTAATCAGTTGGGAAGTGTAACAGGAGGAGAAAGCGATGTGGATGCCCTCATTGATATACAGTAATCCGTTTGCTCATATCAAATAAATACCCACTGATATTTTCCGTGTTTTTTTATTTAACATTATTTAGCTTTTAAGTTGATTTTAAATGAGTGATTTTCATAAAAATTTCATATTTTTGCAACCTAAAATTTTAATCAATAATGAAGGTTACCGCACAAAACCATGATGATGTAAGTGCATTGCTTACAGTGACATTGGAAAAATCTGACTACAAAGAAAAAGTAGAGAAGCAGTTGATTAATTATGCTAAAAATGCGCAAGTTCCTGGTTTCAGAAAAGGGAAAGTGCCTTTGAGTATGGTTAGAAAACAATATGAAGCAGGTATTGCGTTCGAGGAAATCAACAGACAGGTTTCTGATGCATTAAACAACTATGTGAACGAAAACAAATTAAGATTAGTTGGTCAGCCTGTTCCTCAGCCAGTAAACGAGTTCGATTATAATGCGGATGAATTGCAAGTTGCTTTTGAAGTAGGATTTGAGCCTGATTTCACTATAGATCTTGCTAAATATGAAGCGCCTCACTATAAAGTAGAAGCTTCTGAGAAAGAAATCAACAAGAGCATTGAAAACATGCAGAAGCGTTTCGCTGAGCAGGTTCCTCAAGATAAAATCAACAAAGATTCTTACATCGCTTTAGAGATCACTCAGGTTGTGGAAGAAGATGCTGAAGGTGAACACCACCACCATCCAAAGAACATTACCATTACAGCTGAAAACAAAGAAGCTTTCAAATTGGTAAAATCTTTGAAAATGGACGGTTCTGTGAAAGTTTCTAAAGAAACTCTTGAAGGAGATGCAGAATTAGCTAAAGAATTAGGATTCAGCAAAGAAGAGGTTGAACACCTACACCACGCTGAAATCGAAGTTAAAGTAAAAGATTTCTATGCTTTAAACTTAGCTGAACTTAATCAGGAGTTATTTGATAAAGTATACGGAGAAGGAAACATCAAGTCTGAGGAAGAACTTAAAGAAAAAGTAAAATCAGAATTAGACGAGTATTTTCAGCAAAATGCTGATGTTCACTTTGTGAATAAAGTATTGGAGCAGGTTTCTGAAAAAGAAGAAGTGAAACTTCCGGAATCTTTCTTAGTAAAATGGTTAATGTTCTCTAATCAGAATATCCAGTCTGAAGATCAGGCAAAAGAAATTTTTGAAGCTGAGAAAAACCAGTTGAAATATCAGATTATCGAAGGTAGATTAATGACAGATAATGACATCAAATTAGACTATGCTGATGTTTTAGGTCAGGCTGAACAATTGGTAAGAAACCAATTAGCAATCTACGGAATTCACCATTTAGGAGATGAAGAAATCCAGAAATATGCTGTTGAAATGTTAAAAGATCAGGAGCAGGTAAGACAGATTTCTTCTGAAGTTGCTATGACTAAACTAAAAGATGTAATTCTTGAGAAAGCCAGCAAAAAAGAAACTAAAATCTCTCATGATGAGTTTTTAGAAGAACTTAAAAAATAAATTATTTTATTATTTATATTCGAAAGCCACCAGTATTGGTGGCTTTTTTCTTGTTTTATAATGTTATGCTATAAATAAAAGTTTTGCTTCGTGGAAATAATGTTGTAACTTTCTGTTGCTTAAATTTTTATCCTATGAAACGAATACTACCTTTTACAAAAAAACAACAGATGATTGCCGGTAAAATGAGACATGCTTTTACCGCCTGTTTGTTAAGTTTGATCTTGACATTGTTCAGTACTTCCACCCTGAAAGCGCAAACTTCATTAGTACTGCCTAATTTATCCGTAACCGGAACTTTTCTTGGACCTTTTGCCAATGCTACAAGAACTTACCAGATGATTATTGACGATACCCAGCTTACTACGTTGTCCGGAAAATACCTTACTTCAATCTCTTTCAGACTTCCGGCTAGCGCTGCTTCAGCTTGGCCGGCTTCAGATGCTACTTTTTCCAGTTACGAGATCTATTTAAGTGACGGGGTAGACCCTGTAAACAGACAGCTTGACTTAGTTGCCAATGTAGTGGGACCACAGACACAGGTGAGATCAGGAAGTTTGCTGATTCCGGCGGGTTCATTTACGGTAGGAGGAAATCCGAATGCATTTACTTTTGATGTTACATTCGATACTCCCTGGTTATATAACGGAACCAATCTGGTAATAGAAATACGTCATACCGGAAGTAATAGTACTTCTGCCAGTTCTCATGCGGCAACTACAAGTGCTTCAGGATACGGAACATTGTTTACTGCATGTTGGAAAAGTACCGGAAACGTAATGAACGGAAACTTTGTATTTGTAAAAATCAATTCGGTGGATGCATTAGGAATAAAATCTGTTGAATTTGATGATGACTTATCGGTTTATCCTAATCCTGCTAAAGAATTTCTATATGTGAAATCTTTAAAAGATATATCCGAGTTCAACATTTTCAATATGGTAGGTCAGAAAGTTCTTTCAGAAAGAAACACTGCTGATTCATCAAAATTAAATGTATCAGAATTACCAAAAGGAACTTATGTTTTACAAATGATAGACAAAAACGGAAATGCCCGTTCTACGAGGTTTGTGAAAGAATAAAACAAAAATTACTTAAATAAAAACATAATCTCCAAATTGCCCTGGGGGCGGGGCCGGGGGGGTGGGGGGGGGGGGGGGGGGGG
>JAFAAJ010000037.1 GCA_023426625.1 Bacteroidota bacterium | reverse complement strand
GTATTTCCGCTGTTACTGAAACCCCAGAAAGAAGCTTTTTCAATATTAATTTCTTTTAAAAGAGCTGCCACATCATGGGCATCCTGTTCGAAGGTTTCGGGAATATCTCTATGCTCCGTCATTCCATGATTTTGAAGATCGATCCCAATCAGCCGGAATTTACCTTCCAGCCGCTGAATCACTTCTTGAAAATCAAACAACATGGATGATCCTCCCCCATGAATCAGCACCAAAGGCCTTCCGGAACCGTAAATTTCGTAGTACATCCGGATTCCGTTCACCATTTTATATCCTTTTTCCTGTGGCATCATTGACTAATATTTAAGATCTTTATCAAAATCATATTTCATGCCTTCATATCCGAGAATTCTTCGCATGAGCCCTATCTGTCCGCACAGATAATCTTCACGACCGATGCACATTCCTATGAAGTTCAGTACTGTTTCGGGGAAAAAATCAATATTCATACCCATTGGAAAGGCTTTTTCGAGTTCTTCATCGGAAACCTCGAGCAACTTCTGATAAACCCGTGGTGAAATTTTATGAAACTCTTCTTTCAATTGCTGTAAAGAAGGATAACTGAGGTTTTCATCCAATGCTTTTCCCTGAAAGAAAAAGTCTTTATATATGAAATCTTCATTCAATCCCAATATATTTCCCAGTGCATAACGCATATCCAGAAAATTTCCTACCATCCAGATAATATGATTGGTTCTTCCTTCAATTCTTTTCAGTGCGTCTTCTTCTGAAATCCCATCCAGAACCATCAGAAAGTTCTGGCTGTGACCGCGAAACGCAGGAATAATGATGTCTAATTTTTTTGATTTTGGTGTGTCCATTATGATTTGTTTTAATTGTTTAAAAGTTGTCCCGTTCTGCATAAGGAATGTGAAGTCCTTCTTCTACAAACTTTTTCAGGATCCTTAAGTACATTGCCCAACAGAATGATGTTTGTCTGAAATGATCATTGGCGGATTCCCATCCTGTATGATAAAAGCTTATGCGGGTTCCACGTTTTGTTTCTTTAAGTGTACATCCTACTTTGGTTCCTTTCCAGTCTTCATCTGATTCCGTCATGGTGTATTCAATCTCAAAAGGTGGGTTAAATTTTGAAATTTTTCCTTTCCAGATATATTCTTCGGTGAATTCAAAGGTATATTCCGCATCCGGTTCCGGATTTCCCAGACAATGATGAGTCCACCACTCATTTAAAAACTCGGGAACGGAAAACATCTGAAAAACATTTTCCAAAGTTGCGTTCACCTCCAAATCATGAAATATTGAATGTGAGTTTTCCATAATATTCAAAATTTTGTTTCGGCAGATTGAACTTAGAATTATTTTATAGCTCCGGGTTTTCCAAGAATTCGTCTGAGATATCCTAATTGTCCGCCATGGTAAATTTCATGAAAAGACAAAACAGCAACATCATTGATGTTTTCTGAATTGATTTTTTCAAGCTTGTTAAATGCTGATTCTAATTTATCCTGTGAATTTTTTAAATAGATTTTCAGGTCTTCAAAATTCACAAGCTCACCTTTCCTGTTCAATGGAGTCTCTCCTCTGTTGTAGATTGAGAATTTTTCGTTATCCCAAACAGGTTCTTCACCCAGAATATTTAAAAATGCATTTCTGATGTAGATCAAGTGTCCCAAAATCCAGTTCATGCAATTGGCATCTCCATTTGGAAAGATCATGGATTCTTCATGAGTAATCCCTTCAAGATTTATCGAAATCACTTTGTAATTGCTGAATGTCTGAATTTTGATAATTTCGATATCGTTGGTTATGGTTTCCATTGGTAATAATTTGGTATTAAACTTTTAACCAAAATTACCAAGTCGCTATGAAAATCAACTTGCCATAAGACAAGATTTAATTTTTCCTGGAGTGAGAGACCAATTCTTTGCGGATTCGGCTTAAAGAAGTATCTGTAATACCCAGGTAAGAAGCTATCTGTTTAAGCGGAGCAAACTGAACAACCTGTGGTTTTTGTTCTAAAAGATTAAGGTAACGTTTGGTAGCAGAAAGCGTAAACATTTCAACGGAACGCTGTTTATAGGCAAAAAGCTGCTGAGACATCCATGATCTGCCCCATTCTCGGAGGTTTGGAATCTTATGAAAAAGATCCTGAAAAACTTCAAAATCCAGTTTCCAGCATTCGCAGTCTGTGATACAAACGATATTTTCCTGAGTAGGAATTCTCTGGAAAAGTGATGAGACCTCTATCACAACTTCATTATCTACAAAGAAATGCGTAGTTACTTCGTTGCCGTTAAAGTCATTTACAAATGAACGAGCCAGTCCGTTTTCTATGATATAATATTCATTTGCAGTTTTCCCTTCTTCAAGGATAAAATCTCCTTTTTGAAAATGAACTTTTTCATGAGCCTTAAATATCTCATCAAGTTCTTCGGAGAGGAAAAACGGAAAATCGTAAGAAACTTCCAGGGCTTTATAACTCATCTGACTCACTTTAAGGCTTTAAAAATAAATTTTTCTCAGATTCTGCACAAGAAATTTATTTTTTTAAGGATTAAATGATATTCTTAAAATAAAGATAACTGTATCGGTTTAGAAACTCCGGGTTTCTGAGCGTCACCAAAAACAGTTTTCCCACCGAACCTCCAAGAATTCTGCCCTTCGTCTTCAATAACCTGCTGAATATCAAAATCCGGAGTAAAATTCTTCTCCGCTGTGGTTATCACCTGATGCAGCTTATTCAATGTTTTCAGCTTGTCGGAATTTCCTAATTTGGATTTTTCAATCCCTTTTCTGAGGATATTGATGCTTTCATCGTAGATTTTAGTCGGAACCGGAAAAGGATGACCGTCTTTTCCTCCATGAGCAAAAGAAAATCTTGCAGGATCCGTAAATCTGGAAGGTGCACCGTGAATCACTTCACTTACCAAAGCCAGAGACTGCATCGTTCTTGGCCCTACTCCTTCCAGCAACAACAAATCTTCAAAATTCTGCGGCTGCTGTTCGCGGGTTATGTACAACAATGCCCCCAAACGTTTCAGATCTACATCTGAAGCCTGTACATCGTGATGATTGGGTAAAATCAGCCTTGAAAAATCGCTCATGATCTGTGTGGAATCTGTATGGGAAATTTCAATAATTCCTTTTCTGTTGTCAGAAGCTTCCGCCGCCGTAAGATTAAGGATTTGCCCTCTGAACACTCCATTTATTCCTGTATGAGGTTCTTCAACAAAAGATTTTATATTTTCAGAATGCCAATGATAACGTCTTGCTGTACCATCCGATTCGTGCATTCCCTGCTGAACCACACTCCAGTTTCCATTATCTGCCAAAATAAAATTATGCAGATAGAGTTGATAACCATCCTGAATAGCTGTATTATCCACTTTTGCGGAAAGTTTGCTTGCTTTCACCAGTTCTGTACCGTTCAATCCTGTTTTATCGGCAATCCGAATAAGTTCCGAAGGGGTTTCTCTGGAAAATTTACCTTTTCCTCCACAGATATACAATCCGAGTGACTGAGAATTAGGATTAATGGAACGTTTTAAAGCTCCCATCACGGATGTAGTGATCCCGGAAGAATGCCAATCCATCCCCATCACTGCTCCAAAACTCTGAAACCAGAACGGATCTGCCAATCTGCGGAGAACCTCATCTTTTCCGTAATCCATTAAGATAACCTCAATGATGGAAAGTCCCAGAACAGACATACGTTCATACAGCCACGGCGGTACTTTGCCATAGTGAAGCGGTAAATCTGCTGTTCCTGAACGTTTCATTTTGTAAATGTACGGGTAATAAAATTAAATTTTGATGACTGAACGCAATTATAATAATCAGAAAATTAAAAATTCCAATGACTAAAAATATTATCTAATTTTCCAAATGGATCTCTTACAAAAACTTTCGAACTCCCCATTCTTCATTTGTAATTCGTATGCAATTTCAAGGTTGTTTTTTCATTTTTTTGATATACTTCATCTACATTATCCAATTCAATAGAAAGATTACGAACAGCTCTATCATTCACGCTCTGCGCAACAAAACTTATCTGAACCTTCGCTTCAATATCATTTTCCAAAGTTTTTATCCAGCCATGGATCCGTCAAAAGCTCTAATCCTAAAATCTGCTGATAAAATAAATTTGCCTGTGATAAATCCTCAGTTTTAATATTACTTACAATTCTTCTTGCCCTATTTTCAGTTTTTTGAACAGATAAACGCAAAAGCCCTGCGAGAACAGGTTCTCACAAGGCTTTTACTCTATTTTTTCATTGTACACTTATTTTAAAGCGGCAATGGCTGCTTCATAATTAGGCTCCTTTGTGATTTCAGGAACTTGTTCTGTGTAAATTACTTTATTATTTTCGTCAGTAACAATTACGGCTCTGCTTAAAAGACCTTTCATCGGAGAATCTGTGATCGTCACCTCATAATCATCTCCAAAGCTGCTTCTGAAATCTGAAAGTGTTTCCACATTATTTAATCCTTCCGCTGCGCAGAATCTTCCTAATGCAAACGGAAGATCTTTTGAAACGTTAATAACCACAGTATTGCTAAGGTTAGAAGCTTCTTCATTGAATTTTCTTGCAGAAGCTGCACAAATTCCCGTATCAATGCTCGGAAATATGTTGAAAACTTTTTTCTTTCCATCAAAATTCTGAAGCGTTTTAACATTCAGACCTGAGTCTACTAATGCAAAATCCTTTACAGTAGTTCCTACGGACGGAAGATTTCCTATCGTGTGTACTTCATTTCCTTTTAAAGTAATAGTTGTTGACATAAACGTTATTTTTTAGTTGTATCAAATTTACTCAAATTGCATCGCATTCTCGCTCAAAGAAAGGTTAAATAATTCTTAAAGTGTAAAATCTTACTGAGTATTAATTTAAAAAATTTAAAATTTAACTAAATTTGTGGGACTTAAAATTTCAAAAAAATAAATAACAGTATAATGTCAGAAAAATCAAAAATCTACTACACATTAACGGATGAGGCTCCAATGCTGGCTACACACTCGTTTTTACCTATCGTAAAGGCTTTTACAAAATCAGCAAATATCGAAATTGCTGTTCCGGATATTTCTTTGGCAGGAAGAATTTTAGCGAATTTTCCAGAGTTTTTGAAGGATGATCAAAAAATCGGAGATGCTTTGGCGGAATTGGGTGAATTAGCAACGCAACCTGATGCGAACATCATCAAGCTTCCGAATATTTCTGCTTCTGTTCCGCAATTGGATGAAGCTATCGCTGAACTACAGTCTAAAGGCTTCGCAGTTCCAAATTATCCTGCAGAACCTAAGAATGACGAGGAAAAAGCGATCAAAACCAAATATGCCAAAGTATTGGGAAGCGCCGTAAATCCTGTGTTGAGAGAAGGAAATTCTGACAGACGTGCTCCTAAAGCCGTTAAAAACTATGCAAAAGCCAATCCGCACAGGATGGGTGACTGGGCTTCAGACAGCAAAACAGATGTGGCTCACATGGAAAGTGGAGATTTCTACGGGACTGAAACTTCAACAACGGTAGAGAACGCTACAAAATTCAGAATCGTATTCAAAGGAAATGATGGTTCTGAAACTGTATTGAAAGATTTTGCCAATCTTCAGGCAGGAGAAGTTATAGATTCTTCTGTAATGAATTTGAATGCTTTGAAAGCTTTCGTCCAGCAGGCGATCGAAGAGGCAAAAAACAGAAATGTGCTTCTTTCTGCTCACCTTAAAGCTACGATGATGAAGATTTCCGATCCTATTATTTTCGGAGCTATCGTAGAAACTTTCTTTAAAGATGTTTTCACTAAATACGCTGAAACGTTCAAATCTTTAGATATCAATCCAAATAACGGTCTTGCAGATCTTTTCGAAAAAATCAAAGGAAATGCGCAGGAAGCCGAGATCAAAGCGGATATTGAAGCTGCTTTAGCTAACGGGCCAAGAGTGGCAATGGTAAATTCTGATAAAGGAATTACCAACTTCCACGTTCCTTCTGACATCATCGTTGATGCTTCTATGGCTGCCTTGGTAAGAGGTGGAGGAAAAATGTGGAACAAAGAAGGTAAAGAAGAGGATACCGTTTGTATCATTCCTGACCGTTCTTATGCAGGTTTCTATCAGGCTGTAATTGATGATATGAAAGCTCACGGAAAACTGGATCCTACAACAATGGGTTCTGTTCCGAACGTTGGTTTGATGGCTCAGAAAGCTGAAGAGTATGGTTCTCACGACAAAACTTTCCAGGCTACAGCTGAAGGGACGATTGAAGTTCAGGACGAAACCGGAAATATTCTTCTTTCTCAGAAAGTAGAAAAAGGTGACATCTTCAGAATGTGTCAGACAAAAGATGCTCCGATCCAGGACTGGTTAAAATTAGCGGTGAACAGATCCAGACTTTCTGATACTCCAGCTATTTTCTGGTTAGATAAAGGAAGAGCACACGACAGAGAGATCATCAAAAAAGTAGAAAAATATCTTAAAGATCATGATACTACAGGTCTTGACATCAGAATCCTTGACGTAAAAGATGCTATGAGCGAAACGCTTAAAAGAGCAAGAGAAGGTAAAGATACGATCTCTGTTTCCGGAAACGTATTGAGAGATTATTTAACTGACCTTTTCCCAATCCTTGAGCTTGGAACTTCTGCTAAAATGCTTTCTATCGTTCCTTTGATGAACGGAGGTGGTTTGTTCGAAACAGGAGCCGGAGGTTCTGCGCCTAAGCACATTGAGCAATTTATTGAGGAAGGATATTTGAGATGGGATTCTTTAGGAGAGTTCTTGGCACTTCAGGCTTCTCTAGAGCATTTATCTCAAACTCAGAATAATGCTAAAGCTCAGGTTTTAGCGGATGCATTGGATGAAGCAAATGCTAAATTCTTAGCAACCGACAAATCTCCTGCAAGAAAGGTAGGACAAATCGATAACAGAGGTTCTCACTTCTATTTAGCAATGTATTGGGCTGAAGCATTGGCTAACCAAACTGCAGATGCTGAATTAGCTGCACAATTTGCCCCGGTTGCTACTGCAATGAAGGAAAATGAAGAAGTAATCAATCAGGAATTGATTTCTGCACAAGGAAAGCCACAAGATATCGATGGTTACTACAAATCAGATTCCTACAAAACGTATGCGGCAATGAGACCAAGTACTGTTCTGAATGAAATTATCGACGGAATTTAATTTTTGTCTGCTAAATATCTATTAAAGCTCCTTTTTAAAGGGGCTTTTTTGTTTGAATTATCTGCAACAAAATGACTGACCTTCTGATCAGCCACTCCAAAAATTGAATGTATAGTTGATAATTGGTTTACATTACTAAATCCTATCGCTGCTTTTTACTTTTATTATAATAAGCTGCAGGATCCTGTCCTTTATAATACTTTGATTTAAACTGCTGATATTTTTCGCGTCCCATAATCCTTTCCATTTCAGAAAATCGTTCTGTTCTCCATCTGTCCGGATTATCGCCATAGGTTCTTAACCACGTATTATAGTCTTCATATCTTTTATTAAGCGTATTCAGTTCGCTCTGTTGTGCAGGTGTCAATACCAACTCTGTGGCTACTGTTTTCCAATCCAGATCTGTAACGCTTTTTCTATATTCATTGTAATAATCTGACTGTGCAAAGCTTAATGTAAACATTCCCAAAAACAGTGCTGTCAAAAATATTTTTTTCATTTTTTGTCTGTTTTTTTGATTAATTCTTATTATAATTCCAATTAAAATGCCAAACTATTTGGGTACCACAATTTAATCAAAATATATCTTTTGTAGAGGCCGTTGTGAATTATTTGAGTATATTTATGTTAAATCATTTTAGACCTTAATGACTTATGGAGATCATTATCATCATTTTCCTGATTCTTCTCAATGGCATTTTTTCAATGTCCGAAATGGCATTGGTATCTTCCCGGAACTTCAAGCTAAAAAGCGAGAGAAAAAAAGGAAATTCCAATGCTAAAACAGCTCTGGAGCTTTCGGAAAACCCCAATAAGTTTCTGTCCACGGTTCAGATCGGCATTACACTGATCGGTATTCTTCTGGGAATTTATTCCGGTGACAAACTTACAGAAGGTCTGGCTCATTATATTTCAACTATTGAAGTTGTTTCTCCCTATTCAAAAAGTATCGCTTCCGTTCTTATCGTGATCATCATTACATTTCTATCGCTTGTTTTCGGGGAATTGATCCCAAAGAGATTAGGACTTAAGTTTCCGGAGAAAATTGCTTTATCAATTGCTAAACCGATGTATTGGCTTTCCAGGCTGGCTTCTCCCTTTGTATGGCTTCTTACCGTAACTAATGAAAGCTTTTTAAAACTTTTCGGGATCAATGATGATGAAAAGGAACTGATAACGGAGGAAGAAATAAAATCCATTATCCGGGAAGGAAAAGAAGGCGGAGTCATTGAAGAAAAAGAACATGATGTTCTGCGAAACGCTTTTGAATTAAGTGACAGAAAAGTCAATTCTCTCGCTACCCACAGATCAAAAATTATTTTCCTGGATGCGGGTGACAGCTATGAAACAGTGAAAGAAAAGATAAAAAACAGCTCCTACTCTACTTACCCTGTAACAGAAGCCAGTAATCCTGACAATGTGATCGGTGTTGTGAAAATGCGGGATCTTTTTGACCTGGATCATCTTCATTTCAACCTGCGAGAACACCTCAGAAAAGCTGTTTTTGTAAGCGAAAACTCTTTTATATATCCTTTAATGGAAAGCTTTCAGAACAATAAAGCTCATATTGCCGTTGTAATTGATGAATATGGAACCACAAAAGGTATTATCACTTTAAATGATATTCTTGATGACCTTGTAGGCAATATTCCCGATGGTGTGGATGATGAGCCGGACATTGTGAAACGAAATGAAAATTCGTGGCTTATTGACGGGAAATGTTCTATTCATGATTTTAAAAAATATTTCAGAATTGAGATCGATGAAGAATTAGAAAGAAGCTTTATAAGTGTTTCGGGTCTTTTTATTAGCAAAACAGGAAATATTCCGAAAACAGGCGACAAAGTAAAGATCGGGAATTTGATTCTTGAAATTGTAGATAAGGACGGAAACCGGATCGATAAGATCTTGGTAACGAGAATGGGAAATGGTAAATAGTGAAATTTAAAGATTGTTGGAATTAAATTTTTTGGGAATCAAGTCATTTTGGTTTCTTTTAATTTTAAGATTAAATCCAAAATTCATTCATTATATTATTTTTAATTTGTAATTTTAAGGGAGAGAATCTGATTCGGAAGCTCAAAAACCATTCTTTAATCAAACAAATCTCAGTAATTATGGAAAATATAAAATTTGGGATATCTCCATATCAAGACGAATTGCAGATATTAATTGATGGAAATAAAGCAGGCTATATGTCCATAGAGATTGATGGCAGACTGTTAATTGTATATTATACCAAGCTGGAACCTGAACATGAAGGGAAAGGATATGCCAAAATGCTCCTGGATGAACTGGTGCGATATGCGGAAGAAAAAGACCTGCTCGTAGATCCGGAGTGTGATTTTGTAAGACAGCAGTTTGAACATCATCCGGAACGGTATAAAGATATTTGGCACGCCTGATTTTTCACGATAATCATTAACTTTAAGATTACGAGTTTAACCTTTGTGTTTCATTATGGGATTTAACGCAAAGATTTTATAAAATTCACGTATGATTTAAGCAAGCAAACAATGGCGGCTGCGCCGCTGATTAAGCTAATGGTAAAGTGATTCACTTATTAAATCAATTTATTGATTATCCTTTGCTTTCTTAATTTAGTATTATACTTTTAGGCTTTGCGTTTAATTAAAAGATTTTAAGGAATCCGTTTTAAATGTTTTTTAGAATATTTAATTTTCATATATCAAAAACTCATTAATTTAGCAGATTATTTAAAAGCCAATTGAGTTGAAAAATTATTGGGTCATTTTGCTGGGTATCATTCTTACCTCATGTTCTGTTAGAAAACACAATGAGCAAAGGATTTCATGTATTCCTCCGGAAAAACTTCAAAAAGATGTAGATTACGCCTATTCCAAGCTTCAGAAAATGCATCCTCAGTTGTACTGGTATATTTCCAGGGAAGAATTGGACCATAAGTTCGACAGTCTCAAAAAAACGATCAATGAACCTCTTACTCCGCTTCAATTCTATTTCAAATTACAACCGGTGATTGCCAGTATTCGTGAAGGACATCTTTCGCTTAGAATTCCCATAAAAAAACTCACCAAAAAAGAAATCAAATCGCTTGAACATAAAAAAGGAATGTTTAGCCGTTTTGAGTATTATGTTCAGGGAGAGCGTCTATACATTACTGAAAATAAAGATTCCATAGAACATATCCAGCCCGGAACCGAAGTATTATCAATCAACGATATTCCTGTTTCACAATATATCCGAAAGTATAGAAACCTGATCAGCAGTGATGGGTTCAACACCACTTTTCAACCGTATTATCTTAAAGATATGTTCTTTAATTTCTATACCGCAGAACATGGACTTATTGATAGCGCAAGAGTCGAAACTCAATATCTGGGAGAAAAGAAAACTTATACCTTAAGAAGAGAAACCAAATCCAAACAGGATCTTGAAAAAGAAAAAGCACAGGAAAAACGAACTGCTGAAAAAAAGGTTAACGATTATGTTCCTTTTGAAGACTCCTATAACAGGAATTTCAAATTTTTAGATAAAGACAGTACAATTGCGTATGTAAAAGTAAAAAGTTTTTCAAGAAGCTACTCGGATAAATTTTATAAGGAAGCGTTTGCTAAAATTAAAAACAGTAATGCTTCATATCTTATTCTGGATGTCCGAAATAATTACGGAGGATCTTTATATGAGATCAATAAATTGTATTCTTACCTGTCTCCGGAACCTTATGTTTTAATCAAGCCTTCACAACTCAGCTCAAGAAACACTCCATTACGAACCAATTATTTCAGGAAAAGCAATGTGCTTGAATATACGCTTAAAAGTCTTGCGTATCCCACATATTTCTTTGCCCAGGCTTTCAGCACTTATAAGAAAGATGGAAAGATATTTTACAAAATGAAAGCCAGTAAGCCTTCAAAACCTAATAAAAATACTTTTCATGGAAAGGTTTTTGTGCTGATCAACGGAGCCAGTTTTTCAGCTTCTTCTATCATCACCGCTAAATTAAAGAACGACAGAAGAGCGGTAATTGTTGGTGAGGAAACCGGAGGCGCTAATGACGGAACTGTTGCGGGCTTTTATTCTTATCAAAAACTTCCAAATTCACAGATCAGCTTACCTATCGGGTTGCTATTGGTACAGCCGAATATTGATTTTTCCAATACTCAGCACGGAGTCGTTCCGGATGTAATCATCACCGAAAGTATTGACGATATCATCAATAAAAAAGATCCGCAACTGGAATGGGTGAAAAATGAAATTACACGCGAAAAGCAAGTGACAATAAATAATACACAATAAAATCTTCGGCGGGCTTTCAGCCCGCCGAAAAGCTATCTCTTCAACTCGCGGATAAGATTTTCAACCTGTTTGATATGTCTTCCGTAAAGTTTTTCAAACCACCATCGGCCTATGATAAATAATGCGAACAATGTTACAACAAGAGTAATGATCGTGGTCATGGCAATTTGCAGATCGGTTAATGGTTGAGGTCGTGGAATAAATTCAAGGACAATAATCAGTTCACATACCAAAAAAGGAGCAAAAGCCACATAAAATGACAAATAATACTGCTTATTCAGATCAAACTGGTGCAAAAGATCGACAAGTCCGTCATAAGTATTGAGAGCGGGATTACTCATATCTTTATACAGCCTGAAAAATTTACTGAAAAAGAAACCCGTTACAAAAACCATAGAAATAATCAGGATTGCAATGTAGAATTTGAACTTAAAAGGAGCTTCACAACCTGCAATCACCAGAAAAGCGAAAATAAAAATGCCCAAAGTCCACCATGCTTCCATCCTCATATTTTTTCGCATTTTTTCTAATGGAAGATGGATCTCATTCCTTTGTTCCATGCTGATCTCAGGAGTCTCTTCAAAAGAATCATCATCATTCCATGTATTTTTTAGTTCATCTATATTCATTGGTATTGATTTAAAATTAATAAGTATTTGCGTTTAAAATATCTTTCAGTTTATTTTTGGCCCGGTTCATTTTTACTCTTGCATTCCCTTCGGAAATTCCCATCTGTTCTGCAATCTCTTTTCCTGAAAAATCTTCGAGAAAATAAAAAATAAAGGCTTTGTCAATGGGATTCAGTTGATGGATCGCTTTATACATTGCAGCCAGCTTTTCTTCCTTTTCATAATTGTATTCTTCCTGTACAATTTTATAGGTGGAGAAATCTTCATTACTGATAAAATTTCTCTTTTTTTCCGATTTCAAGAACACGATCGCGGTATTGAGGGCTATCCGGTACAGCCATGTGGAAAATTCACTATCACCTCTGAACGTGGGATATGCCTTCCAGACCTGAAAAGTAATTTCCTGAAAAAGATCATCCCGGTCTTCCTTATCATCCATATACATCTTAGAAATCTTGAAAATGATTCCTTTATGTTTTTCGATTTTATCTAAAAATTCCTGTTCTAATGAAGCCATGGTTCTTACTCTAAAGAGTTGGTCTGATTTCAATAAAAATGTTACAGTTTTCTGAAAAATAGTAAAAATTATGACAAAATTCTTTCTTTTGCACCAGCTTAATCAGCGACACAGCCGCCATTCTTTGCTTTCTTAAATTATACGTAATCTCATAAAAAATCTTTGCATTAAATTTTATATAAAAACAATATTCTACATTCTAATCCTAAATAAAAAAACTCAGCAAAATGCTGAGTTTTTATTTTACAATAACCAGATATTATCCAATCGAACTAAACTCTCTGGTTGAATAATATAAAAAGAACAATAGTAATAACTCATCTATAGAATTATCCGTCTCAATATCAAAAGTAGGATTTTTAAACCAATTTTCTTTTCTTCTGATTTCTATGACTAAGTTCTTTTCATCAAAGAGCTGACTAATTTTGCCTAGTTTAAAAGTATAAAACTTAAAACCTGCTCCTTGTTTAAAAATTCTGTTTTTTGCGAAATCCGTGCGATAAATTATTTGTTGCGTATCCGTAAGTTCAGAATCATTCCATAAGAAACCTACATATTTTATAGGATATCTCTTTGAATTAAATACAATATCATGTTTTACATAAATGACCCTATAGCTTTCTGCAATTCTGCCAATTTCAGGAGTATTTTCCGAAAATAATATCAATTGGCTTTTGTTATATCTTGCGGAATATATTTTCAAATCTAAAACAAACTTTCATCCACAAAATTCGGTAAGGTCACTTTCAGGTTTGGCTCCACCTCCATTGCTCTTTTTATGGCGAAAATTGCACCTTCATTTCTAGCCCAGCTTCTTCTTGAGATTCCGTTATTCACATCCCAGAACAGCATGGACTTCAGTCTTCTGTCCGCATCATCACTTCCATCCAACAACATTCCGAAACCTCCATTGATTACTTCTCCCCAACCAACACCGCCTCCGTTGTGGATCGAAACCCAGGTTGCCCCACGGAAACTGTCACCGATCACGTTATGGATTGCCATATCTGCCGTAAATCTGGAACCGTCATAGATATTGGAAGTTTCTCTGTACGGAGAGTCCGTTCCTGAAACATCGTGATGGTCCCTTCCCAAAACTACAGGTCCTATTTCTCCGTTTTTTATGGCTTTGTTGAATGCTTCTGCAATTTTCATTCTTCCTTCCGCATCTGCGTAAAGAATCCTTGCCTGTGAACCTACTACCAGTTTATTTTCCTGAGCTCCTTTGATCCACTGAATATTATCTTTCATCTGCTGTTGGATCTCTTCAGGAGAATTTTGCTGAATTTCTTCTAAAATAGCACATGCGATATCATCCGTTTTTTGCAAATCCTCAGGTTTTCCGCTTGTACAAACCCAACGGAACGGACCGAAACCGTAATCGAAACACATAGGTCCCATAATGTCCTGAACATAACTTGGATATTTAAACTCTCTTCCTAAAGTCGGATTTTCAGACATTACATCTGCTCCGGCTCTGGAAGCTTCCAACAAGAAGGCATTTCCGTAATCGAAGAAATAGGTTCCTTTTTCTGTATGTTTATTGATCGCTGCTGCATGTCTTCTTAAGCTTTCCTGAACTTTTTCCTTGAATAATTCAGGATCTTCTGCCATCATGGTATTAGATTCCTCAAAGCTTTGCCCGACAGGATAATATCCTCCCGCCCAAGGATTGTGAAGGGAAGTCTGATCAGAACCTATATCTATTCTAAGATCTTCCTGGTCAAATTTTTCCCAAACCTCAACTATATTTCCAAGATAAGCCAAAGAAACAGTTTCCTTGTTTTCCTGTGCAGTTTTTACTCTCTGTACCAACTGATCGAGGTCTTCATAAATCTCATTCACCCATTTCTGGTCGTGACGGATCTTCGTGATCTTTGGATTGACTTCCGCACAAACAGTAACACAACCTGCAATATTCCCTGCTTTTGGCTGCGCTCCACTCATTCCGCCTAATCCTGAAGTTACAAAAAGTCCACCTTTCGGCTCTTTATTGATTTTTCTGAATGCATTCAGAACCGTGATCGTAGTCCCGTGAACAATTCCCTGTGGACCGATATACATATAACTTCCTGCCGTCATTTGTCCGTACTGCGTTACTCCTAATGCATTGAATTTTTCCCAATCATCCGGTTTTGAATAATTCGGGATCATCATTCCATTGGTCACCACTACTCTCGGTGCATCTTTATGGGAAGGAAATAATCCCATCGGATGCCCTGAATACATTACCAAAGTCTGTTCATCCGTCATTTCAGACAAATACTTCATGGTAAGGAGATACTGTGCCCAATTTGAAAATACCGCCCCATTCCCACCATAGGTAATCAGTTCATGCGGATGCTGAGCTACTGCATAATCCAAATTATTCTGAATCATCAGCATAATGGCTTTTGCCTGCTCAGATTTTCCCGGATAATCTGTGATAGGTCTTGCCTTCATTTCGTAGTCGGGACGGAAGCGATACATATATATTCTCCCGTAATCTTCCAGTTCCTGTCTGAATTCCGGCAACAATTCTGCATGAAATTTCGGATCGAAATAACGTAAAGCATTCTTTAAGGCCAGCTTTTTTTCTTCTTCGCCTAAAATTTCTTTACGCTTCGGCGCATGGTTGATATTGGATTCGTATGGTTTGGGTTGTGGTAATTGACTAGGTATTCCCTGTTGTATTTGCTCTTGAAAAGTCATATTGTTATTCAAAGTTCAATGTTTAAGATTCAAAGTTTTTGAAGTTTTAAAGATATTCAAATTAGAAAATACACGCAACTAAACGTAAAAAATTCCCCTCCTCTGGAGGGGTGGATTTCAAAATTTACTGAATTTTGGAAGACGGGGTGGTCCCATAGTGCCGCACAATAAAGTCTTCCAACTCTTTCATAACAACAGAAAGCTTATTTCTAACATCAAAATCCGTAATTCTGAAAACGATCAATCCTAAAGACTCTAAATAGATTTGTCGAACATCGTCATAGTCCTGTTTCAGATCATGGCTCGAACCATCAATTTCAACAACGAGCCCCAATGTTTTCACATAAAAATCTACAATATAATTTCCAATGATTCTCTGCCTGTCAAAATCAATATGATGGAATGTTTTTGCACGAACTTGTTTCCAGAACAATACTTCACTTAAAATTCCTGCTTTGCGCTTATCTCTCAATAATACTTTTAAGTTAGGATTAAATGGAAGGTTTTCCACGAAGTTCCTGCGGATAGGAACCCCGTTGATTTGAGTTAGTATCTCTTTCATTTGTGTTTTCGTTTTTTAACCACCCCGTCTTCTCCTTTCAGTTCGAAGACACCCCTCCAAGGGATGGGAATGTCTGTATTTCAGAATAGAATGGTACTTCAAAAATAAAAAACCTTACTGAAAAATTCAGCAAGGTTCTAATTGAAAGTTATGCTTATATGATATTAATTATTACTCTTCACAACTACCCAACCTGTAAATGTTCTGCCATCCGGAAGGGTTATTACATACCAATAGGTGGATGTAGACACTGTTCTTCCGGCAATGGTTCCGTCCCATCTGATCTGGGTATTGGTATCCTGTTCAAAGACTTTAAACCCATAGCGGTCGAATATTTTCACATTGGATTTTTTATTTCCGAAAACGTGAAGGTCTTTTATGATCCAATAGTCATTCAAACCATCTCCATTAGGTGTAATGGCATTTTTAATATCGAGGATCACACCATCCTGTTTAATGATACACTCTCCTTCCACATATTTTACATAGAATGTAGTAATTCCGGTAGGTAGGTTATAGAAAATATTGCTTGTTTGCCACGTAATACCATCTATTGAATATAAAATAGGACTTGTTCCCGTTGCGTGAACTGTATAACTGTTTCCATTAGCTTCCAGACTTTGAATGACAGGCACATCAAAATGCTTCACTTCAAACGTATCGGTATAAGAGCATCCATTATCTGCTGTTACGGTGAGACTGTACGTTCCAAGTGCTGTAATTCCGGAAATTGTGTCCGTATTTGAGATAACCTGCCCGGAAGGATCAGTCCATACATAGCTTACAATATTATAATTGTTGATCTGAACGGTATAATCCAAAGAACTATCCGGACAGAAATACAGATCAGAAATACCAAAAACCGGTGTTGGTTTTAGTGACAAATGAATTTCCGCCACTTCAGGACAAAATCCCGGAACACTGACTTTTACATAAATGATATTCGGTCCTGTATTCTGATTGAACTGATATGCTGCAGGAGTTGTGATCACATTTGTATTGGAATTCAGATCAGCTAATGAAGGATAATAAGTAAATGTAACGCTCGCTCCGGTATACATTTGTGGCTGGAACTGCGTTAAATTCACACTTTCAATGCCGTCGTTGGCTGTATCGCATACATTATTAAGCAGAAAAGGACCTCCATTCAGAAGCGTTACCTTGGTTCCTATTACGAAGCTGATATTGGCAATATCGTCACAACCCGGTATATTCTGAACTTTCACCCAAATCTGGGAAGGGAAAGGATTCGCTGTAAAATTCTGAGGATTCGCAATAGCATTCACTCCGTTCTCTGCATCTGCCTGCGTAAGATAAAAGCTAAAAGTATTCGCAGGATTAGGAAGATCTACCATCTGATTGGTATAATTCATCAGGTTGACCTCATAACTTCCATCCAGATTCTCATCACATACTGTAATGGTTGAATTAATAGCTTTTGGTGGAAAATAGGTATTTAACTGGATAGGTGCGACGGAATAACATCCCGTAGTCTGCGACTGAAATCTCGCCCAAACCTGCACTGTCGAAATATTGGTCGTCACACTGTTTCCGATCTGTGTTGTCGGATTTCCGGCATTGGCTTCAGCTGCAGTATTGTAGTATGATATTGTCATATCCGAAAGTGGCTGTGTATTCTGTGAGGCAATGAATAACTGCGGAATCGCATCATTCAACTGGAAAGTTTCGCTCAGATTGAAATCTTCATCACACTTATCCAAAACAGCATTATTTAACACTACAGGTGGCAAAAATGAGACCTGCAAGTTAAACTGGGATACTGAAAAACATTCACTATTCATAAATTTCACCTTGACATAAACCGTAATATTTCCGGGTTGTATCGTGAATTGTGTAGGTGTTGTAATTTGACCTGAAAGTGTCTGATTTGTCGGATTATAAGATGTATAATACGTAAAAGTGACATTGGATCCGGTATAGATCTGAGACTGCACCTGAGTCAGATTATAGATTTCCGTTCCGTTATTATTGTTGTCACAAATATTCATTAAAGAAATAGTTACCGGAGAATTGACCACTGGAGTTGAAACAAGCGTCAGATTCACCGGATATATCTGTTCGCAACCGTGTGAGACGATCTTTACAAAAACCTGCTGAGTTCCCGAAACGGAAACACTGGTAATAGGATTGATACCATTCTGGGCATTAACTAAAGTAAGATAATACGTTACCGTTGCATTTTGTGTCCCGATTATTGCTGAAGAAAATTGTGACAACAGTACATTCTCCGTATTATCATTATCAAAATCACAGTAGGTAAAGTTGGACTGAACAGCAACAGGATGCACCAGATTCACATGGATAGCTCTTACCGTAAAGCAGGTATCTGATTGTTCAAAACGGACATAAAAAGTTTTGGTAACAAAATTCCCGTCCGTTGTGATGACCTGATTCGGACCGATAGGATTGTTGCCCGACATAGCACTTGCAAAATCAGCATAAAACTCTGTAACCGGCACAGAAGACGGCGCGATCAGCATATTTGCTGACAATGCAGTCAGATTTACGGAAATATCATCGGTTCCGTTAAAACAGATATATTCATTTTTTTCATCTACAATTATTTTGGTAAATGTTACATTCATATTCACCTGAGCAACCGCAAAACATCCGTTCGGAATTTCCACTCTGATAAAAACAGGATATTGTCCTTCTTTTATGGAAGTAAGAGCAATTCCTGTCCCTGCAAATGCATCTGCATACGTTTCATAAGCTATAAAAACAGCTCCCGGCTGTGTTGAAACCAGTGGTCCTACATTCAAAGCAAAATCAAACAGCTCCTGATTATCTGCATTAATATCACATACAGTGTATGGAAAGGCAACAGGCGAATTGATATTAACCCCCGGATTAAACTGGAAATGTACAGGTCCTAAAACATAGGTACAATTTCCCTCCTGTAATCGAACCCAAATATTGGTACTGCCTGTTATATCAGCTGTAAGCACTGCATTGGTATTATTTTGAGCAGCCGCCTGAGTAAGGTGATAAGAAATACCTAGAGTTCCCGGAGCAAAAAGCTCATTATTTAACAAGGTGAGATCATAATTCTGTTCTACACCGTCATTATTGGTATCACAAAGCAATACTGTATCCTTCAATAAACTTTTGGTAAGGAAATTAAGTGTTAACACTGCCACTCTGAAACAGGCAGGTATTGTCGGATTCTGGATTCTTACATATAAAACCGTATTGGCATTCAGAGAATAATTTGTAGGTAAGGCGTTCTGTCCGTTTTGGGCATCTTGCAAAGTGTTATGAAAAGTAAAATTAAAATTAGCAGGATTCTGAGAAGTAAGATTTGCTTGAAAAGTATTGAGATTAATATTCACAGGGGCATTACCACAAAAATTCTGAGTATGGTTTTTGGCAACCGGATAATTGGCAGCAAAAGTCACGGCGAAATCATCTGTTATCGTAAGTACGCTATTTCCACAGATATTGAAGCTTACATTCGCTGTATAAACTTCATTTTGTGTAGGACAAATATTCGCTTGTGCTCCTGTTCCTACGGTTTGACCTGCAGCATTCGTCCAGGTAACCTGCGGCTGAATAACATTCCCCAACGGACTGAATTTCCAGCCTTCCTGCGAAGCCTGCCAGTTTCCTGTATTTCTGGAAGCGGGAGAAAATCCTATACTTCCATCATTATTAATAACTCCTATGAGTGCATTTTCAAATTTTCTGGTAGGGCATGGTAATGGCTTTTTATCTACGAAAACTTCAATAACATTTGTTGTTTCATGCAGCACGATCTGGGAAGAAGAGCGTTCCGTACACCCTGCAATCCTTCCTTCATAAAAATTAATTACAAATTTTCTGTTAGGCGCTGTTCCGATGGTAGAATAATAAATTTCCGACTGATCTGAAGATGAAAACACTATATCATGATACACCCCGAAAATAGAATTTTTAGGAAGTCCGCTGTTTGGATTTGTCCATTGTACGTTCGGATAATTGATGTTTCCCAACTGACTCTGGTCGAAAGTAACCATTCCGTTAGAACCCACCACCAAAGCTTCAAAATATTGATTAAAAAAACAAAATTTGAAAGGCAGATCCAGCTTTGTGGCAAATACGTCATCAAAATTGGCATTCAAAGGAGTTCCCTGATTAAGCGGAACAGGTGGATTATAAGACAATGAACTCACTTCATAGCTTGTTGTTTCCCTTAAAACCGGATATTCTACGTGTAGCTGTAGACAGCCATTGGCATCAAGATCATTGGTACAGCTTACATTAAAGTTTTCATTTCCGGAAGCGTCAGTTACTTTTACATTTACCGGAGCCTGTGAAAAAGTAAAAACACTTATCAATAAGAATATAATTCGTAAAAATTTCAGCATAGATTACAGTTTAGCATTATAAACACAATAAATTCATAAAAATTTCAAACAGAAACTATTTTACTTGAAGAATATACAACAATAAACGTTTATAATTTTATGATCACGATCAAAAAGAAGAATTAGTAATTAATGTATTTGAAATTCAAAAGGAATAAAAAAACCTTACTGATATCAGCAAGGTCAATTTATTAGATCTGTATTGGTTTCTTCGTGGTCATCCTCATTATCACTAAGGCTCCAGTAATTATTTTCTTCATCCTCGGTTCCAACTTGTTCCATTTCATCATCATCTTCAGAACCGGGGACATCAAGACTGAGATCCATATTTTCAGCATCTTCATCTTCGATCGGATTTCCGTCTCCGTCCAGCGAAATGTGTTTTTCTTTATTGAACAGGTCTTCATTGGGATCATAATCCATTTGCTTCAATTTTCTTTCCTGCTCGTTAATATTATCTTCAGGTATCATAATTGTAAGTATTGGTGTACAGTAATGGCAACAAAAATAATTCCATTCCTATGTTTATTTCAGTAAAATTTTACATGAAAATATCAAATAACTTAAACATTCACACAAGAACCTATCAACAAATAAAAAGCCTCATTTCCGGAAAGAAACGAGGCTTTTCACTTTAACTTTAATGATTAAAAACTATTTTTCTTCATCTGAATGGTCTTTATTTTTATCCCAGGCTTCGGAAGCCATGTGTTGCATTTCTTCCCAAACCTCTTTTGCGGATTTTCTGGCATGAGACATGAATCCCTGTTTGGTTGCTTCTTCATTCCTGCTTTTCATCTCATTGATGTAATCCTTAACCTGTTGAGAGTAGCTTTCCACACTATATCCTGGATTATTGTGCAGATTTTTCTGAAGATTACTGAAATCATGTGATGATTTAAACCTGTTCGTATCCATAACAATAAATTTTAAGTGATTAGGTAATGAAAAACGATCAATTTTCATTCCGAAATCAAAATTCAAAACTATTGATTGGTACTTCCCAACATTGGAACAAATTTGTAAGCTCCAAACTCTTCCTTTTCAAATTCCGTCGGAGAAGCTTTAGTGAATCTATACAGAATTTGTTCATCTGTAGGTCCCAAAGGAATAACCATTTTACCGCCTACTTTCAGCTGTTTTAACAACTCTGTAGGCAATACAGAAGCTCCACAGGTTACAATGATCTTATCAAAAGGCGCAAAAGTAGGAAGTCCGGCAAATCCGTCTCCAAAGCTCTGAAATTTAGGGTGCAAATGCAGCTCCCTGAATTTTTTCTTTGAAAAATCAAACAGGTCTTTTTGTCTTTCAACTGTGTATACCAAAGCCTTCATTGCCAATAAAACAGCGGTTTGATAACCACAACCTGTACCAATTTCCAAAACTTTTTCTCCCGCTTTTACTTGTAAAAGTTCAGACTGTTCCGCTACCGTTGAAGGATGAGATATCGTTTGATTTGCCAAAATCGGGAAAGCCCGGTCTTCATAGGCAAAATCTTCAAAAATACTTTCTATAAATAGATGTCTCGGAACTTCACTCATGGCACGAAGCACATTCTCGTCCGAAATTCCTATTCTGTTCCGAAGATAATCAACTAAGATCTTTCTTTTTCCTTTATGTACAAACGAATCATGCGTCATTAGATGGTAGTTATTAGGTAACAGGTCTACAAAAATAAAAAAAACAATGGTAAATTATACATTATTTCGTTCTTGTTATTACACCATAAATCCTTTTCCGGCGAGTGCAGTTAAGTGAATGGTAAATCGTGAATGGTAAATGGTGAATAGTGAATGGTGAATAACAATGAAGGGGTTATAAATTCACGATTGACGTTTTTAGCCCAAGAAAATCTCCGGTCAGGCACTAATTAATATCACCCCAACCAATCTGTTTCCTAATACCTAAAATTATTATCTTTACAAAAATTAATATAAGCTATGTTGAAAGCAGGTTTGGTAGGAGCCGGACATTTGGGAAAAATACATTTAAAACTTCTAAATCAGTCAGATAAATATGAACTGATCGGTTTTCATGATAAAGATGTAGAAAACGGAAAAAAAATAGAAGCCGAATTCGGATATACATATTTTGAAAATTTTGAGGATCTGCTGGATCAGATCGACATGTTGGATATTGTAACTCCAACGGTTTATCATTATGATTATGCCCTGAAAGCCATCAGCAAAGGTCTTCATTTTTTCATTGAAAAACCGGTTACACAAACCCTTCAGCAGGCAGAAGAGATCCTTTATAAATGCCGTGAAAATCATATTAAAGCACAGGTAGGACACGTAGAAAGGTACAATCCTGCTTTTATGGCAACAAAGGATTTCATTAATGATCCGATGTTCATTGAGATCCACCGATTGGCAGAATTCAATCCTCGCGGGACAGATGTTTCCGTAGTGCTTGATCTGATGATCCACGATCTTGATATTTTATTAAGCATCGTAAAATCCCAAGTGAAGAATATTCATGCAAGCGGTGTCTGTGTCGTAAGCAAAACGCCGGATATTGCCAATGCAAGAATAGAGTTTGAAAACGGATGCGTTGCCAATTTAACGACTTCCAGAATTTCCATGAAAGCGATGAGAAAAAGCAGATTCTTCCAGAAAGACGCTTATATTTCCGTTGATTTCCTGGAGAAAAAGGCAGAAGTGATCCGTATGAAAGAAGCTCCGGAAAACCCTACTCCATTTGATATGATCATAGAAAATGCAGAAGGTGAAAAGAACCAGATCTTATTCGAATATCCGAATATTCAGCCTAATAATGCCATTCTGGATGAGCTAAACTCTTTCGCAGATGCTATTACCGAAGATAAAAATGTAGAAGTTTCTCTGGAAGACGGAACTGAAGCGCTGAAAGTGGCTCTGGAAATTATGAAACTGATCAATAAATAGAATTATTGTTACATGAAAAAATTCGGGTTGCTTTTTCTCTTGATTTCCGCTTTTGCATGGGCACAACAATCTGTTCTGGAGCAAAAAATCAATGCTGTTCTCAAGGATAAAAAAGCAACGGTAGGAATTTCTGTTCTCGGTTTAGAAAATGGTTTTCAATACAGCAGGAATGGGGATAAAAAACTTCCGATGCAGAGTGTTTTCAAATTCCATATTGCCTGTGCCGTTCTGGATCTGGTAGATAAAGGAAAACTCGCTTTAGATCAGAAAATATTCATTAAAAAAGAAGATCTTCCGGAAAATACATGGTCTCCCATCCGCAATACTTATCCCAATGGGAACATTGAACTTACATTGAATGAAATCATCGATTATACGGTGGCTTTAAGCGACAACAACGGCTGCGATATTCTTTTACACCTGATTGGAGGAACTGAAACGGTTCAGAAGTTTATGGATTCTAAAGGAGTGAAGGATTTTCAGATCAAATACAATGAAGAGGAAATGCATAAAGGCTGGAATATCCAGTATGAAAACTTCACTACTGCCAATTCGGGAGTACGGGTTTTGAAGAAATTCTATGATGGAAAACTACTTTCCAAAAGGTCTACAGATTATTTAATGAAAATAATGTGGGGAACAAAAACCGGTTTGAATAGAATCGTGGAACAGCTACCGGAAAACACTCCTGTTGCCCATAAAACGGGATCTTCAGGAAAGAATAAAGACGGTTTGACGGGTGCTGAAAATGATATGGGAATTGTGACATTACCTAATGGCAAGCATTATGCATTAGCTGTATTGATAAGCAACTCAACGGAGACAGAAGCGATGAACTGTAAAATCATTTCCGATGTTTCCAAGCTAGTCTGGGATGATTTTAATAAGTAAATTTTAAAGCTTAATTTTAAGCCGGAAAAATCCTGACATTGGAGAATGAGTTTGCTTAGTTAACGTTTAACAAATGATCAGAAAATGAAAAAAGTATTATTGACATTAGGTCTGTTTTGTTTTGCCTTTTTTTCAGCGCAGAACAATCAGAATTATCTGGAAATCAGCTATGTAAGCATCTGTTGCGGACCCCCTTCCGAGGATCCGGTTATCAATTATATCAGTCAGTTTCAAAAGAAAAATAAACTTAAGGCTTTTGAAATCTATGAATTGAGCGGTTTGGGAAGAGAAGGAGAATACAACCTCTATATCGGGATCGATAAGCTTTCTAAAACAAAGAGGAATAAATTCATTAAAGGGCTTCAATCCACCATCGATTCACAAAACAATAAAAGAGATCAAAGCAGGGACGGTATCGTGAATTTTGACAGCACTATGCTGGTAAAAAAAGCCGATCTGTCCGGAAAAAGAAATATCAACATCTATAAAAAATCAAAATTTAAATAAGTAAAAATGATCAAGAACATCGTAGTTATCGGCGCAGGAACCATGGGGAATGGTATTGCACACACATTTGCACAAAGCGGTTTTAAAGTAAACTTAGTGGATGTATCACAGGATGCTTTAGACAGAGGCTTAAAAACCATTACCACTAATCTTGACAGAATAATTGCAAAGGGTAACTTAACTGAGGAACAGAAAACAGAAACATTAGGAAACATCACTACTTTTACTGAGCTTAAGGATGCTGTAGGTTCAGCGGACCTGATTGTAGAAGCTGCTACAGAAAATCAGGATCTGAAATTAAAGATCTTCGGACAAATGGATGAATTTGCTCCTGACAACTGTATTCTGGCAACCAATACTTCTTCAATCTCCATCACTAAAATTGCTGCGGCTACCAAAAGAGCTGATAAAGTAATCGGAATGCACTTTATGAATCCCGTTCCGATCATGAAGCTGGTAGAGATCATCAAAGGATATTCCACTTCTAAAGAAACTTTCGATGCGATCTATGAAATGAGCAAAACTTTAGGAAAAGTTCCTGTAGAGGTAAATGATTATCCTGGATTTGTAGCCAACAGAATTCTTATGCCGATGATCAACGAATCTATTGAAACGCTTTATAACGGAGTTGCAGGAGTAGAAGAAATTGATACGGTAATGAAGTTAGGAATGGCTCATCCGATGGGACCACTTCAACTGGCGGACTTCATCGGTCTTGATGTTTGTCTTGCGATCCTGAATGTCATGTATGACGGATTCAAAAATCCTAAATATGCACCTAACCCATTATTGGTAAACATGGTAATGGCAGGAAAACTAGGTGTGAAGTCAGGTGAAGGTTTCTATGATTATTCTGAAAGCAAAAAAGCTGAAAAAGTTTCTAAAATGTTCTCAAAATAAGTTTTTAAGTTGTGGGTTATAAGTTATAAATTTGAGCAGCAAGCCAAAATATAATTTTAACCGCAACGTGAATGAGAAAAAAAGAAAAAGCTATACAAACAATAATGATCATCATTACTCTAATGATGATCATTTTGCGTTTTTTACTGAATGAAAAAGGGAGAGTAAACCCGGACTCTATACGGTTTATGAGATTTGCCCATAATCTTCCGGTCATAGATAACACCACTACTCCTTTAGGATATCCCGCAAGCATCAGATTTTTCACTTATTTTGGTCTGGATGAATTCTGGAGCAGCAAACTTATCGGCATCCTTGCTTTTGCAGGCATCCTGTTTTTCGCTAAGAAAAGAAACTTTTATTTTCGGGAAGCGATTTTAGTAAGTGCATTGTTCAGTTTTCTTTCCATCTATTCTTATACGATGAGTGAAGCGCTGATCTTACCGTTCGTTTTTCTCTTTCTGTATATTGCCAAGCTCATCATTATTGGAAACTTAAAAAAGTGGCAGGGAATCCTTTATCTTTCATTGTCTTTGATCGCACTTTATAATATCAGATACAGTTCGTTATTCATCATTGCAGGAACCGGTCTTTACGGACTGATCTTCTGGAGAAGAAAATATGGCTCTACATTTATATTTTCAGCAGCGATAAGCTGTGTTTTTGTGGCTTTATATAAAGTCTTATTCATTGATTATTTTAATGAAAACTATGTTCAGCAGTTCTTGGAAATGGGATTACACACCACTCCCGAATTATTAACCGAACTGGCTCTGGGATTGGCTACAACATTCAACCCTTTCATTCATATTGCTGATCCGGGTGGCGGAATGATCAACTATGCGATCTACGGAATAGGCTTACTGAACATCGCTCTGATCCTGTTTCTATTCATTAAAAATAAACTTTCCGATACTGAATCTTTTTTTATTTTCATTGCTGTAACCGGAATCGTATGTTCTTATTTTATCCAGTATTTCTACTCTGTAAACCCGATAGATTACAGATTAATGGCTCCTTTCAGTTTACCGGTATGGCTGATTTATTTCAGGAAGCTTTTCCAGATCTTTGGGATAAAGGTTTACGTTATAGGAATTTTATCTCTTATGAGCGGCGCTTTATTTACGTGGTTATCGAAAGGAAACTACCTTGAAAACAGAAAAATAATCACGAATTATTTAAAGGAAGAGAAACTGGACAAAGTACCGATCAAAGTTTATATAAAAACACAGGAAGACATGGAAAGTTTTCAGATAGCAGAGATCATAAGCACCATAAATCCACAAATCGGCCTGACTTACAACCCAAAAGACAGTCTTCAGAGAACGACTCTTACGCGGCACAAAGTTTTACAAAAAATTAAAATCGACAAGAATAAATATCAATAATTTTATTATCTTTGAGAAAGTTAAAACATTAAAAAAATGAAGTTACCAAAGTTTTTATTAGCAGATAACTCTGAGTTTCCGGAAGATTTATTTGTTGTACATACAGAATATCCAAGATTTATCTTAAACGTTGAAGAAGAAGAAGTTGAATGGTTGGATGATCTTGAAGGTGATGACGAAGAAACGATGGCAGACGAGGCTACAAAAGTAGTAGAAGCTGCTTTCAAATGGTGCGATGAGGAATTGGCTAAGTACGACGAAGAAGAGGAAGACTAAGACAAGAACACATAAAAAAGGAACTCAAATTGAGTTCCTTTATTTTTTTATTCTGCTTTATTGAATTTCAGTAGTAACAGATTGTCTTTGTATAATTCTAAGGTATTTCCGGAAACTACATATTTGTTAGCTTTCCCCATCATATCCATAAAATTCTGCTCTACACTCATGTTATCACACATCATTTTGGTAGAACCCATTTGTCCTGCGGAAAAACTACCTGTGGAAGCATCTAATTTTGCCGTTCCGAAATAGTTGTTACATCCCGCATTTCCATTGATTTTTTCTCCCTCAATATTCAATGTCGGTACTTTACCTTTCACATTATCAGCCAGAGTCCATTTTGTGTTGGCTAATGAAGGTTGAGAAGTTCCCACTTTAGAAGCAGATCCTGACATTGCTCCACAAGATACTAAAACCGCTGCTGCACATATACTTAAAAAAAAGTTCTTCATTTTTTCTTTTTTAGATTCAACCAAATTTACGGAAAATATTTATTTAAACGGCTTTTAATGGCTTTTTATTGTTCCGAAACCTGTTGATGTAGTCATAATTTCACGCATAAAAAAACGGACCAAAGCCCGTTTCAGTATTTATTTAAGATCAATTTACGATCTCAATTCCGCATTGAATTCTTTCTGGAAAGCTTTCACCAGCGAATCCATCACTTCTGATATTTCCTTTTCTTCAAGAGTTTTCTCTTCATTTAAAAGCTCAAAACTCATTGCATAGGATTTCTTACCTTCCGGAAGATTTTTTCCTTCATAAACATCAAATAAATTGATACTCTTAATGAAAGGAGACTTGTTCTTTTTAGCGGTCTGATACAGATCCTGATAATTTACATTTTTATCGATCAGCAGAGCCAAATCTCTTCTTATTTTGTTGAATTTAGGAATATCCCTGAACTTCAGTTCATTCTTGGAACGCAATTCCTGCGCCAATTCCAGTTCAATTTCAGCGTAGAAACATTCCTGATCAATATCAAAATCTTTCAGTATTGCAGGAGCCACTTTTCCAATTCTTACCAGTGTTTTTCCGTTTACTTCATAGGCTAAAGCATCTGAAAATCTTTCGTCTGTTAAAGCTACTTCTTTATAATCCAAAGCCAGTTTTTCCAAAAGAACTTTTACATAAGCTTTCAGGTTATAGAAATTGGTAGCAGATTTTGGCTGTAGCCAGTTCTCAGCAACATTTCTTCCTGAAACAAGGATCGCCAGTTGCTTTCTTTCTTCGTATTTTTCTTTTTTATGATAGATCTTACCAAATTCAAAGAACTTGATATCCTGATTTTTTCTGTTGATATTATAGATCGCATTTTGAAGAAGTCCCTCTAAAAGTGACTTTCTCATGAACGCCAGATCATTGCTCAACGGGTTTAATAATTTTACGGCATCAGTTTCATCTTTTACGAAAGTCAATGAATTATTCATCACCTCATTGAATCCTAATCCCTGTAAAGTTCTTGCCCAGTTGTTTTCCAGTTCATCCTGATCATTTGCCTGTAATTTTACCGGGGTAAAAGAGATTTTCTGAGGAGCATCTATCTTATTGTAGCCATAAATTCTCAAAATTTCCTCAATAACGTCGATCTCCCTTGTAACATCTGCTCTGTAAGCAGGCACAGAGATCTCAAAACCATTCTGGATTTCATTTAACACCTGAATTTCAAGGGCTTTTAAAATTTCTTTTACTTTTTCTCTGTGAATTTTGGTTCCTAAAATCTGTTCAATTTTAGAGAATCTTATGATAACGTAATTATCTTCTATTTTCTGTGGATATTCTTCCAACAAGTCTCCTACCAACTTTCCACCTGCCAATTCCTCGATCATTCTGATGGCATGAGTAATGGCTGTTCTTGTGATATTCGGGTCTACTCCTCTTTCAAACCTGAATGATGCATCGGTATTGAGTCCGTGGAATTTAGCCCCTTTTCTTACCGCTACAGGATTGAAATATGCGCTTTCCAGGAAAACGGTTTTTGTCTCTTCAGAAACCCCTGAAGTTGCTCCACCGAAAACTCCTGCAATACACATCGGATTATCTTTCCCGTCTTTGATTATGATCTCAGAACCGTTTAATGTTCTTTCAACACCATCCAGAGTGGTAAATTTGGTTCCTTGTTTTACCGTACCTACCTTTACTTTTTTGTCGGCAATTTTATCAGCGTCGAACGCGTGAAGAGGTTGCCCAAATCCATGAAGGATATAGTTTGTGATATCTACCACGTTATTAATAGGACTTAAACCTATTGCTTTTAATCTGTTCTTCAACCAATCCGGAGAGTCTGCGACTTTTACCTCTTCAATAACAGCCCCAATGTATCTTGGGCACAATTCAGCATCCTCCACTTCTAATGTGAAGCTGTGAGAACCTTCACTGTTTAAAGTCTGAGAAGATACTTTTTCGAATTCTGATTTCTGCTTGTTCGTTGAAAGATAGGCATACAGATCTCTTGCAACTCCATAATGAGACATTGCATCCGTTCTGTTCGGCGTTAATCCGATCTCAAAAACATCATCGTTGGTCAACTCAAAATAATCTGCAAAGTTTTTCCCGATCTCATATTGGGATTCGTCCAGCACCATAATTCCACCATGATCTTCGCTCAGTCCCAATTCATCTTCCGCACAGATCATCCCCTGTGAAACCTCACCTCTTATTTTTGCTTCTTTAATTTCAAAAAAGTTTCCTGTTTTATCGTAGATTTTAGTTCCTACAACGGCAACAGGCACTGTTTGTCCCGCTTCCACATTCGGAGCACCACAAACGATATTCAAAACTTTACCGTTTCCTACGTCTACGGTTGTTTTCTTTAATTTATCTGCATTCGGATGCTTTTCGCAGGTTAAAACTTTACCTACAACAATTCCTTCCAGACTGCCTTTTATGCTTTCAAATTTTTCTATCCCTTCTACTTCAAGACCGATATCGGTAAGGAACTCCCCGATTCTTTCAGGTTTTAATTCCGTTTTGATAAAGTCTTTCAGCCAGTTATTTGATATTTTCATCTAAGCTATTTTGAAAATTTTACTTGAGTTTTTTTGAGTTTACAAATGTCGTGTTTTTTTGAGAGATACCGAAATTTAGATGCGAATTTAACTAGACACATTTTCCAGAACTAAATTAACCTGAGTTCGGGATAAGCATATATACCACGCAAAGCTAAACAAAAGTATTAATCACATGGTTTTTTAAAATTTAAGATATACAAAGGCGTGAAACTTATCAAGTAATACAAGAATTTTGTATTACTTTGATAAACGATGTGGCATTGTTTAACTCAAAAAGTGTTTCAAAAATTAAACATTTCTTTGTTTCTCTTTGCGATAAAATAATTTTTTTGAAATCAATTATTTAAATATCCATTATCCCGAACTCAGGTTAAATTATTTAAATTCTCTCGTAGATTCTAAACGTTTGCGCAAATGACCGTATAAAGTAATTATATACAAATTAAATCTTACTATTATTCAATAAAGCTGGTCTTTTTAACGCAAAGAAAGAATTGCATTAATAAGGTGAGCAAAGTTTTAATCAATAAAATTGATTTTCAGAAGCCTGATTTATAGCAACTTCGTTGCTTTTGCTCTCTTAAATATACAGTGGGATACTTAAAAACTTTGCGTTCATATCTTCAAAGAGTGTAAAGAATAATATAAAATAAAAAAGAGGTCTGAAAAATTCAAACCTCTTTATCATTTTATCTGTTTATCTTACAATCCGATTACCGGCATTGATAACATTAAGATATTTTCGTTTTCTTCAAGACCGTCAAGAGGCTCAATGATTCCGGGTCTGTTGGGTTGTGACATTTTCATGGTGATATCATCAGATCCGAGAATTGTCAACATCTCAGTTAAGAATTTAGAACTGAAACCGATATTGATGTCCTCTCCGTTGTAATCACAAGGGATCTGCATGTCTGCTTTGTTTGCATATTCTGTATCTTCTGCATGAAGGTGAAGAATATTTCCGGAAAGCTTGAATCTTACCTGATTGGTAGATTTATTAGACATAATAGACGCTCTCTTGATTGCGCTTAATAAAAGGTTTCTGTTGATCGTCAATACATTTGGGTTTTCTTTTGGAATTACCGCTGTATAGTTAGGATATTTCCCGTCGATCAGTCTACAGATCCAGATATGTTTATCAAAAGTAAATTTAGCCATGTTCTCATTGAAATCGATGGTAACATCGTCATTTGAGCTGGCTAAGATATTTTTGAAAATATTCAGAGGTTTTTTAGGCATAATGAATTCCATTGGCTCGGCATTCATCAGGTCTGTTCTTTTGTAAACCACCAATCTGTGTGAGTCTGTAGAGACAAAGTTGGTCTCGTTTTCACCAAACTGGAAAAGAACTCCCGTCATTACCGGACGAAGAGAATCGTTACTTGTTGCAAAAAGGGTGTTGGTAAGTGCTTCGGATAAAACTCCGGCAGGCATGGTCACGCTCTGCGCTGCATCGAATTCAGGCAATTCCGGATAGTCATCGGCATTATCCAATGCTACGGCGAAATTATCTTTTTCATCTAAAATCTCAAGCTGGCTTCCGGTTCCTTCCGCATTATCTTTTACAGAGAACGTTAAAGGCTGTTCTCCGTATGTTTTAATAAAATCTTGAAAAATCTTAGCAGGAACAGCAAATTTCCCCGAATCCTCAGACTTTACTTCCAGAGAAGTCACAAGAGTTGTTTCGCCATCAGATGCTGTAATGGTAACATTATTTTCGTTTAACTCAAAAAGATAGTTTTCTAAAATAGGTCTCGATTGAGAGCTTGATATTACGCCACTTACAGTTTGCAATGCTTTCTGCAGTTCACCACTTGAAATAATAAATTTCATAGATTTAAAAATAAATTTTTACAAATATAATAAATAGAAAACAGATTATAAAAAATAATTCTGAGAGTTATTAACAACCATCAAAAAGATTTTGCCTGCTGTTTCCGACATGTTTTTGACAAGGAAAACTCCTTCCTGCTAAATTTAGGAAATAATTTTCACCAATTGGTTATATTTGCACATAATATCTTTTTTATGAGAAAACCTCCTCTTCATCAAAGTTTTTTTAATGCTTTCCGGGGTGTTTTCCTGATGGTAAAAAGGGAAAGAAATTTCCGGATAGAACTTTTTGCCTTTTTGATCAATATTTTTCTGATCTTTTACCTTGAACTTTCAAATCTGGATGCAGCTCTTATCTTTCTGGTCTCATTGGGCGTTTTAAGTGCCGAAATTTTCAATACTGCAATTGAGAAGATCTGCGATATGATTCAGCCGAAGTTCGATAAAAGAATAGGTTTTATTAAAGATATTTCCGCCGGAGCTGTTCTCCTGATGACGATTGCTTCCGTAGGGGTGGGAATTGTTGTTTACTGGAAGTATGTTGAATTATTTTTAAAATAAATATTGAATTCTTTTCAAAACTTTATACTTTAAATCAATCTTCTTAAATCCTGTACAACCCGTTCTAACAAAGAACTTAATTGAGTATCTGTTTTAATCTTTATTGAACGATACAACATATTTTTCCCGTACTGATAAAATTTTTTTCCATTTTTAGGATAAACATCAATGTCTAAAACATTATTGAAAGTAAACCATTTAGAAGATTCCTGAAGTTGATTAGCTATTTCCTGTATATTTTCCAATTTACTTCCCCAAGAGTATATATAAAGATTATATCTTTCACCATCCAGCATGATTCCATAAATCATTTCATCTTCATTTGAATAGTCAATATCTATTATTCCTTTCCCATTCATAATAGATGAATTGATAACAATTTTATTTCTATTAATTTTGTGACTATACTTTTGTCCGGTAATAACTTCGTAATCTTTCAGTTCAGACTTTATCTTATTTCTTAAAGCTATTACAAGCTCATTGTAAGTATATTTCAAATATAGATCATGCAATTTAATTCTCTTTAAACCGGCATGTATTGTTCCATAAAAGTTGAAATAATCCTCTTCCACATTTAAAGCCATCATATTAGACAAAGAAGATAAAGCATCCACAAACTGAATATAATCTCTAATCAATTGTTTATGATAGGAATTATCAATTTCAAAAGTTAAAGCCGACAATACAACAGATGACAAGTCTTTATATCGCATTAATTTCCAACCTGTAACATCAAGATCAAAAGCAGGTTTAATGAGTGTTAAAAGCACGTAATAATCAGCATTATTTTTGGTTTTATATTCAATCAATTGCGGTTCATCAGGAGTACTTTTAACTTTATTCTCAAAAATAATTTTGATTTCTGAATTAAACTCTACTATTAAATCAATATTTTTTAATTCTCGTTCAACCTTTGTTATCACATTATTCTCTGTTTTAAACTGAAAATATTTAGCTAACAGGTTTCCGAATTCTACAGGATAAGTTTTAGCTACCCAAGCGATAAAATTACTATGAAAAAGCTCTTTTGAACTTAAAGAGAGATTAAAAACTGGCGATTTTTCTAAAATTTCAATATTTTTTTGAAAATTCTTATCCAACATAAGATATAGTAAATTAAAGTGATAGATTTCGAGTAAGTGGTAAACTAGTTCAAATTACACTAACCCCTCATTAAAGTGACTTCCATTTTTTCAGTATTGCACACAAAGGAAAAAGTATTGGCGAAGTGCGGGCTTTTGAAGAATTGAAAGTTCAAGAACGACCATACGAAGCAAATGTTTTTTCATATTGTCTAATTTAGAGAAAAAAAAGAATATGAAAAGCAGTTGCGGCTAAATTAGAGTAGATGTTCAACTTAGAACTTAACCCCGCATTTTGCAAAACCTATGTTAGCAGAAGTTTTTATTGATTATACTTAAGGTATTTAAGTAATTTTAAAACATTATCGTTTATTAGCTTTTGATTTCAATAAATATTAATATCATTTTGAAGCTTTTCCACATCGTTTTGAAGCTTTTCTATTTCATTTGCAGTGTTATTCAATGTTGCTTTTACAAACTGTTCCATATTTATTAAATTATATTTTTAGAGTATTTATAATAATTTAAATACAATTCTTTTTCAGTATCAATTTCATTTGAAAGAATTTCATTATATATTTGCCCTGTTACTAAGGTTCTGTCGATTTTCGGAAGTTCAAGTTTTTGATTGGTTAAATCTATTATATCCACAGCCATTTCTGCGCTAATAACTTTACAACTAAACTCAGCTTCACTATCCATTATATTTGAAATTGAAAAATAGTCACCAAAGTTAAGATCATATACTTGAATTCCGTTTGATTTATAATGTGGACTTTTTACAACTTCAATAAGCTTATTTGATAAAATTTCTATTGTTGAGTTCATTTCTATAAAATTTCTGCTAACCAGCCGCGGCTTGGCGATAGTGGCGGATTAGAAAGCCGAAACTTTCAATTTTGCACTAACTTGAGCGACAGCTTTTTTATATTTACTAAATTAAGAAAAAAGGAAATATAAAAAGCTGTTGCGGATAAAAATGCACAAACTTTCTATATTTCCCTTAACCCGCCATTTCGCCAAGCCGATGTTGTAGGAAGTGCTTTTATCTGCGTTTTTTTTCAATATATGTAAAACTTTCACTACCCCACCCAATATAAAATGTTTTAAATCTAATTTTTCTACCAGGTACCATTAATGCTTCTAACCATGATAAGGTTACTCTATCATTTTGATAATAATCTATTAAATTGAATTGATATCTTTGTCCAATTTTTCTATTTTCATCATAATGTTCCTTATTTACTTTTGTTAATTCTATAGTTACCAACATGTTGTGATGTGGGTCAATATTATTACCTGAAGGATCTTCTCTGTCAATATTGATTATTATCCCTTCATAATCATTATACTGATTTCCATTGTTATTGACATATTCAATAATGTCTTGAGAGAGTATATCTTTTTCATTGAAAACACTAATCTGAAATACATTATCATCATCAATAGGTGGTGGCGGTATTGCACTACTATATCTCTGTGCATTAGCTTCATTCCAACCGTTTGTAATAGCAGCGATTCGTCGGTGTTTCGAGGGGTGAGTATCGCTGTCATTTTCAGAACCTAATAATGTTATTGCATTTGTTGCTTCAGATAGTTTTGCTCCCATTTTGAAAAGTATAAATCCGGAAAATTTATCTGCTTCTAATTCAACATCTAAATTATTATGATTATTTAATGTATGTCCAGATAAATGGTGTCCAATTTCATGAGCGAGAATAGACATTGAATTCCAATATGTAGCTCCAAGTTTATCACTAAAATTAAAAAGCCTCTGATCATATATTATATAACGTTTATTATCAACCATAGTTGCCACAGCATTTTCAATATTTGCACTATAAAATTCAAAATTCATAGGAATTCCTACATGCTGTAAAATTGAATTAATTTGTTCTGTTTCCCTTTTTTGAGGTAATGATAAATCAATGTTTGTGCCTTTTAATCTATATGTATATCCACAACCAACGTCTATATTATTGATTTTACCATTTGTTTTTTCAGAAGGCTTTATAACTGATGTTCTTAGAGTAACATTAGCGTTCTGGGTTTCTTCTTTTAAATTTTTTTGTTCATTTTTTATCACTTTGTTGCAAGAAATAAACAGGAAAAGAATAAATAATGGAAAAATTGCTTTCATAAGTTGCATTTTGTTTTAACGTTTCGATTTTGCATTTCCTACAACGGTTGGCAGCTTGGCGAAGTGGCGGATTTAGAAGCACTTACTTTCAATTTTGCACTAATGTTCATTTGAAAACCAAATGTTCTATTTAGGCACCGAACCCGCCATTTTGCCAAACTGCTGTTACCTGCTGTGTTTCTTAGTTCGTCTGTGTTTTAGGTTTACTTTTTCCGCTTATTAGTTTCATTGTGTAGCCAAACCCAAGTCCACCAATTGTCCAAATAGGTATTCCAATAAGTGCCTTTCTTAATGTAATTCCTTCTCCGTCAATTAACGGAAACATAAAAGTCATAAAAACATACATAAATGCACCCCAAAAAAGTCCTTGTCTTACCCAACCATAACCTTCAAATGGACTAGGAATATTTTCTAAGTCAAGATTTTTATATCTGTTCGGCTGTTTCTTTAACCAATTGTTTTTCAATTTATCTTTAAACCAAATCCATGTTGGAAATGTCAAACCAAGCAAAAGTAAAGTTGTCAAGTTTGTCAAGCAGGGAATGGTCTTTCCACAGTTGTCGCAATATAGTCCAAACCAATTTTTAAAAGCATTATTCCTTGTTGACCATTTAAGTCCTGAGTGAAGTGTTCCACAATGTGGGCAAGGGATTTTCGTTTTCTCTTGTAAACTTTTTGAAGAGTCTTTTTCAATCAACATTATTTTAGGAACTCTTTGTCCTAATAATAATTCATTGATAACAAGTCCGGGATTTATAATCCAATGTAACATAACTGGATTTTTCCAAGTCCAAATTTTAAATTTTGTTTTGTCGTATTCCATATTTGTCATTTTAAACGTTCTGTTTTCTAACATAGCAGGTAACGATTGGATAAACGCAATGCGTTTATCTAAACTATATCCCACCAAATTAAACAAATTCCCGATAACCAACAACATTAATTCAATTTTCCGTGAGACAACATAAAAACTACTGATCCAAACTAATGTGAAACAACTTTTCCTTTATAGATTTCTTCACCATTATATTCATCGAAATCTGACGGAATAGATTTTAATCCCGATTCTGAGGGTACGAGTGTATTAAAATGCAAATGTTCACCATCCATAAATCCGGAAAGTCCTACTAACGCAATAGGTTGATTTTTCTTTACCTTCTCTCCTACTTTCACAAAAACCTTATCCTTTTTCAGATGAACATACTGAATATAAACACCGGTCTTATCGTTGTATACCGTTACGAAATTAGCATAGTCCCTAAATGACTCATTCCCATATTGATCATTAAAATCAATCACCCCAACAATATAGCCTTCATCAGCTGCAAATACAGTATCTCCCACTTTCATGGCAAAGTCAATTGCAAATCTCGAATCCTCCTGATCATGCGAAAAGCTTCCATTATGAGACTGCAAAATTTCATATGACTTCCCTTTAGCGAATGGAAGACCAAGCTTTTTCTTAACAATGCTCTTTTGTACATCTCCCAATTCCACCTTAAAATTCAAATTCTTTTGATCGAGATCCGTATTACCAATTACATATATGGTATCTTTTAGGGGTTGCAGGGTCAATGTACCAAAACGTTGTTGTAATACTGAATCTTTTGTTCTCAGACTTATCCTTACTGGTGAATGCAGCGAATTTCTAATATCAAAAGTAATTTTATCTTTAGATATCTGATAATCCACATAAATAGTTGCCTGCTTTTTGTTATGAATGGATTCTGTTACACGGCTTTTAGCAGTACATCCTAAAACCAAAAGAAAAAATATGAGGTATTTAAAGAAATTTACAGTATATGTTGCCAATTTTTTCAGAACTAAATAAGTTGAACGGAGTTGGTTTCATTTCTCTACAGTATATTTGCTGACTAATTTACATAGTTCTATAAACTTTTCATCTCCATAGTGATCTGGACTATTCCTCGTCACCACATGATATTTTCCATCTATTAAAATTTCTAAAATCCACATTTTTCCATCTAAAATATATTTCGAATCATGCGTTGGCATATTCCAAAAATCTATATTATTAGCTTTAAAAATGATTTTATCCCATATTTTAGAATTTATTATTTTATCTTGTTCTTTAATAATTCTTCCCGTTTGATAGCCTCCTAAACCATTTGTCTGTTTAAAAACCTTAACCGTCTTTCTTTCAACTTGCTCTATTCTGTAGATAAATGGATGAGACCACGTTCCCAAATTGATATACCTAACTATTCTTAAACCTTTTTTACTTTTTTCACTGAATATAGGAAGTTCACCCATTGAATTTAAATGTTTTGAAAACCATTTATTTTCAAAAAGAGAAAGTGAATCATTGGGACCGGTATTTAAAGTATCTTTTGGATATTTATTTTCATCATATGTTGCAAAATACAAAGTTTCATTATACTCTTTTGTATCTTCTTCAGGTCTTAAGGATTTAGTATTCAGACAACTTATAAGCGAAACCCAAATAATAAAAAGTAAAAATGCTTTTTTCAATTTGTAATAAAAGAATTAAAATATATTATGGAAATAGTTTATACTTCTCATTAATGTACAACTTATCCCACCAAATTAAACAAATTCCCGATAACCAACAACATTAATTCAATTTTCTGTGAGACAACATAAAAAGCCGCAATTTCTTGCGGCTTTTCAATATGTATAAAGTATCGATTACTTATTTAAAATACTCAACTCCGTTTTTAAAGATGTTGTGATAGTTTGCAGTTGGGATATTTTTCATTAAGCCATCTGCAAAACGTTCAGGATGTCCCATTCTACCGAAAATCTTTCCGCATGCACTTGTGATCCCTTCAATACCGAATAAAGAGTTATTGGGGTTGAACGGCATTCCGTGAGCAATATTTCCGTCAAAGTCGATGTATTGAGTAGCAACCTGTCCGTTTTTATACAGCTTTTCAATCTCTTCTTGAGAAGCCATGAAACGTCCTTCACCATGAGAGATCGGAATAGTGAACACCTGATCTTTCATTCCTTTCAACCATGGACTTTCATCATTCACCACCTTCACATTCACCATTTGAGAGATGTGTCTTCTGATGGCATTGTGAGCCAACGTAGGTGAATTTTCATCCAGATCTTTAATTTGTCCGTACGGTAACAATCCTGATTTAATTAAAGCCTGGAAACCGTTACAGATCCCGATGATCATTCCGTCTCTTTCCAACAGGTCATGAACGGCGTTTTTCATTTTCTCATTCTTCAGAACATTCACGATAAACTTCGCAGAACCGTCCGGTTCATCACCCGCAGAGAAACCTCCGGAGAATGCCAAAATCTGTGACTGTTTAATTTCTTTCACCCATGCGTCGATGCTTTCATCAAGTAATTGGTGGTTGATATTTTTAAGCGGTAAACTATTGACAATTGCCCCTTCCTTCATGAACGCATTCATGGTTTCATACTCACAGTTTGTCCCCGGGAAAACCGGAGCAAAAACTCTAGGCTGTGCAATTCCGTGTTTTTTGATGATGATATTTCTTGGGTTGACCGAGTTTAATTTCTCATCGATCTCAACCGTAATTTTCTCTTGTTCAATGGTTGGGA
>JAFAAJ010000326.1 GCA_023426625.1 Bacteroidota bacterium | reverse complement strand
GGGTAGGATATTGGGTATTCCCTTTACCAAACCAGTTTGGTTCTCTTTGGGGGAACTTCAACTCTCCTTTACTTTGGGACGTATTTGCGATCTCTACGTATTTCTCAGTATCTACAGTATTCTGGTTCATGGGATTGATCCCTGACTTTGCGATGATCAGAGACAGAGCGAAAACGCCTTGGACTAGAAAAATTTATACATTCCTAGCATTCGGTTGGGGAGGTAAAGCAAAACACTGGCAAAGATTCGAAGAATTATCTTTGGTTCTAGCCGGTTTAGCAACTCCACTTGTATTCTCAGTACACACAACCGTATCCTTCGACTTCGCCACTTCGGTAATTAAAGGATGGCACTCTACAATCTACCCTCCTTACTTCGTTGCCGGTGCGATCTTCTCAGGATTTGCAATGGTACAAACCCTATTGTTGGTTGCAAGAAAAGTTTGTCATCTTGAAGACTACATCACTATGTATCATATCGAGATTATGAACATCGTAATCATCGTAACAGGAGGTATGGTAACTGTGGCTTATGCAACTGAATATTTCATCGGATGGTATTCCGGATCAAGATTTGAAGACTTTACTTATCTTTCTCCGGGTGCTGCAGTAGGACCTTACTGGTGGGCTTTCTGGTCGTTGATCATCTGTAACCTTGTTATTCCTGCTTCTTTCTGGTTCAAGAGACTAAGAACGAACATTATCTGGACATTCATCGTTGCATTAATCATCAACATCGGTATGTGGTTTGAGCGTTTTGATATCATCGTTATCAACCTTTCAAGAGACTACTTACCAGGATCATGGACGATGTTTAAACCAACAATCATTGATGTGGGTGTATATTTAGGAACTATCGGATTCTTCTCTGTATTATTCTTATTATATGCAAGAACATTCCCTGTAATTGCACAGGCTGAATTAAAATCGATTTTGAAAATCTCAGGTGAAACTTATAAAGCAAAAGAAGGAGATGAGCACCACTAAAATTGTATACGGACTTTATGCTGATGACGACGATTTAATGAACGGCGTTAAAGCATTCAACGATAAAGGAATTAAAATTAACGAAGTTTATACTCCGTTTCCAGTTCACGGACTAGATAAAGCTTTAGGGTTAAAGAAAACTAGAATTTCTGATGCCGCTTTTATCTACGCTTGTTATGGTGTTACAATCGGTGCTACATTGACATGGTATGTAATGAACCACGACTGGCCTCAGAATATCGGTGGTAAACCGGCATTCGACTGGGGACACAACATGCCTGCATTCGTAGTTCCAATGTTCGAATTAATGGTATTCTGTGCAGCTCACATGATGTCATTGACTTTCTTGGTAAGAAATAAAATGTATCCTGGAGCTCCGGCACAAAACCCGGACCCAAGAACTACTGATGATAAATTCATGATGGAATTTGTAACTGATGATGTAGAGTCTGTAAAACAGTTACTAATTGAAACTGGAGTTGAAGAAATAACTGTTAAAGATGCTTAAAATGAAAAAGAATGTATTAAAAATTACAGCAGTTTTAGGTTTAACAACAGTTTTACTTAACTCTTGCGGACCGAAAGAGAATGTACCATTGGTATATTTCCCGGATATGTACTTCCCGGTAGCTTATGATCCTTTGATGAAAGCTGAAGACGCTTATTCGGATCATGAAAATGAAATTCCAGCCTTTGTAAAAAATAATGGTGCAACAGGTCTTTCACCTGTAGAAGGAACAGTTGCTCAAAATAAAGATGGTGTTTTTGCGGAAAGCTTACTTCCTAAAAATGTAGATGAATACAATGCAGGATATGAGGCTTCAAAAACAATAACAGCTTCTCCTTTGAATCCGGCTAATGCTGCCAAAGATATCGAAAGAGGTAAAGTTTTATTTGAGCGTACATGTGCTGCTTGCCACGGTGTAGGAGGAGATGGACAGGGACCAATTGTTCAAAGTGGGGCATACTCCGGAGTACCGAATTATGCTGACAGAGAAATTACTGTAGGATCTGTTCATTATGTATTAACAAACGGTAGAAATGCAATGGGTTCTTATGCAGGACAACTAAACGCTGGAGACAGATGGAGAGTTGCAATGTATGTGATGAGTGCTTTCAAAAAAGGAGCAGCACCGGCAGCAGCTACAGCTGAAGCAACGACTGAAACTACTACCGAAACTAAAAAATAAGAAAAGAAATGTATAGTTTTTCACCAAAATTAAAATCAACTTCTCTAATACTCCTTGTTGTAGGTTTAGTTCTATTTGGTATTGGTTTCTTTATGAACAAAGGGATCACGACAGAACAAATTGAACATATGATGGAGGCTGTTCATTCTTCAGGACATAATGCACCTACTCACTCCAGTGAAATGGTAGGTCCTCAGGATCACGCAGCTCACCTGGAGCATGCAACTTTACAGGTTCATAACCAGCCTTTAGCGGCGATACATTTTGTGGCTGTATTTTTCTTTGGAGTTAGCTGCTGCGTATTATTCTTCTATTCTATTCAGCACGCTGCGCATGCAGGTTGGCCAATCATCATTACAAGAGTAATGGAAGCTATTGCTTCTTATATTCCTTGGGGAGGTGCCATTTTGATCATTCTTATGATTTTAAATATCACTCACAACGGACACCTATTCCACTGGATGGATCCTGAATTGACAGATCCAGACTCACCACATTTTGATGTGATCTTATTTGAAAAGAAAGTATTCTTAAATATTCCTTTCTATGCGTTCAGAACTGTTCTTTACGTAGTAGGAGCTTCTTTCTTCGCATGGAAATTAAAAGCTATGTCTAAGAAAGTAGATGAAACAAAATCCAGAGTAGATTATCAGATGCTTTACAGATGGGCAGTTGGATATATCGTATTCTTTGGATTCTGTTCAGCAGCTTGGGCATGGGATTGGTTGATGTCTATTGACCCTCACTGGTATTCTACAATGTATATCTGGTATTCAATGGTAAGCTGCCTGTCAAGTGGAATCGCGGTGATTATCCTTTTAAGTGTTTACTTAAAGAAAAACGGATTCTTACCTCAGTTCAATGATAATCACTTACACGATTTAGGAGTATTCCTTTTCGCTACAAGTATGCTTTGGACATATACATGGTTTGCACAGTTCATGTTGTATTGGTATGCGAACGTTCCGGAAGAAGTTAACTACTTCTTTGGAAGATTCCAACACTACTCTCCTACTTACCTGCCAATGTTGATCGTTAACTTCTTACTACCATTATTAGTATTAGTAAGCAGCAGCATCAAGAGAAACTACAAAGTAGTGACTACAATGGCTATTATAGTTCTTTTCGGACATATTTTAGATTACTTTAATATGGTAATGCCGGGAACTGTAGGACCATACTGGAAAAATACAGAAGTATTCATCCTTATCTTAGGAGCAATCCTATTCGTAGCCGGGTTATTCATGTTCACTGTATTAAGTGCATTATCTAAATTGAAGTTAATTCCAACAGGAAACCCTTACTTACACGAATCTGAAATCTATGAGTATCCTTTCTAAGGACTTGTAACAAAATACAACTAAAAAAGACTGATTTCTAAGAAATCAGTCTTTTTTTATGCAGTTTATTCATATAATATCATTTTAAAGGCAACCTTTTTCAACTTTTGCTGTCTTATAATTAGACTTGATTACAATAGTTAAAAGTAATATTATGAGAAAATACCTTTTCCTGTTCTTTTTTGTTTTAGCAATAAGCTTTGTGAATGCGCAGACCATCACTTTTATTTCTGAAAAAACCAATAAACCGATGCCCAAAGTTTCTGTTTTTGGAAAAGACGGAAGTATCCTTGCTTATTCTGATATTGATGGTAAGATAGAAAAAAAATCCCTGGTTCCTTCTCAGGAAAAATTTCAGCTGGTCTATGATAACTTACCCATTGCTACCCTTTCCTATTCGGATTTTGATAAAGACGTTATCAGATTAAATGACCGGGTAAAAGAAATTGAAGCCGTTGTCATCAAAAGTAAGAAACCCGCTAAATATGTGTTCGTGAAAGGTAATTTTAATACTTATGTTACTCTTAACAATAAGCTCAACTGTTATGCCGATGGAGTGGTCACCTATATTTTCGACAACAAAACAAAAAAATTAAAAAATACCCGTCTTGAACAATATCGTGTTTATAGATTGGAAAATGTAAAGGAAGATAGAAAGCAACTTTCTTCGTGGGATTATGACTCCTTTCTGGAAATCCCGAAAATTAAAAATGTTGGCAGAATAGAAGAATACAAAACTAAAAACGCAAGATTCAAAGAACTGAAGGGTGACCGAAAAGATGAAGTGGAAATTACCGGAGAAGCGTTACAGAAAAATGAGTTTGCATTATTTGGTTACCGCTTTTTTGATATCAGAACTATTCTAAATAT
>JAFAAJ010000297.1 GCA_023426625.1 Bacteroidota bacterium | reverse complement strand
AGATGCTACTCAGGTGAGTTTGGAAGAGCTGAAAAAAACTGCAGATGTTGTAAGTTTGCATATACCTTTAACTTCAGAAACTCATTATCTGATCGATGAGAAATTCATTTCAGAAATGAAAAACAATTTTTACTTCATCAATACGGCAAGAGGAAGAAATGTAGAGACTAAATCTTTAGTTGATGCTTTGAAGTCCGGAAAAATAAAAGGAGTCTGTCTTGATGTTTTAGAATATGAAAAGTCCTCCTTCGAGCATCTGGAAACGGAAAACGAAGACCTGCAATACCTTCTGGAATCAGAAAAAGTGATCGTTACGCCTCATATTGCGGGGTGGACTCACCAGAGTAAAGAAAAACTCGCTCAGGTAATTGTAGATAAGATCATAGCATCTTTCTGTTAGAAGTAAAATCATAAAACCGCAATCAGTTTCAAATTATATGCATTTCATCATTTGACTATTTTATAATAATACAATTCCGCGATTTTGCACTTGTAATTTTATGTTAAATAATTCATAATGTCATGCGAAGTATTTAATAGTTATTTTGAGTTTTATTAAATTGCTGCTCATTTCCTTGAACGCATGAAGAAGCTTAATTTTGTACTTATTTTAATCACTATTTTATTCTTTTTTTCCTGTAAAAATAAATCTGAATCAAAACAATCGGTAGAAGAAACCACGAATCTTCCTAATTTTGGAAACGTAGATCTGGACAATGTTTTTTCAAAAGCAGATAACCAGTTATCGAATAAAGATTCTGTTGTTCGTTTTATTGACAGCTATTACAAGAACGTTTGGGAAAGAGGTAATTTAAGCGGTGGAATATTAGTTGCAAAAGGAGATGATATTTTATATGAAAGCTACAGAGGTTTCGGGAAGGTGGGAAACCAAATGCCTATTGATAAAAATGTTCCGCTGCATGTAGCTTCAGTTTCAAAAACCTTAACGGCAATGGCGATGATGAAATTGGTGGAAGCAGGAAAAATCAAACTTACCGATAACCTTACCCAATATTTTCCGGGATTTCCTTACCCGAATATTACCGTTCAGACATTACTTGACCAGAGAAGCGGACTTCCGAAATATGAATATTTTATTACTAAAATAAAGCCCGTTCCGGTAGAATTATCAAAACCTTATCTGACCAATCAGGATATTCTGAATATGATCATTACATACAAACCTGATCTGGCAAGAGAAACAGACACCGGTTTTATGTATTGCAATACCAATTTTGCGATGTTGGCTTTATTGATTGAACAAGTGACGCAAAAGCCTTTTCCGCAGGCAATGAAAGAAATGGTCTTTACACCACTGAAAATGAATAACAGTTACATTTTTCAGGAAAAAGATATTCCTACGGCGGCACAGTCTTTTTACTTCGGTGGAAACAGATTATATCCATTGGACCGGCTGGATCTTATCTATGGAGATAAAAATGTGTACACAACGCCAAGGGATCTGTACAATTTTTCTAAGGCGATGTTCTCAAAAGATTTCCTGAAACCGGAACTGATGAAAATGGTATTCACACCTTACAGCAATGAAAAAGTAGGAATGAATAATTACGGATTAGGATTCAGAATGAAAATTTTTGATAACGGTGAGAAACTGACTTACCATAACGGATGGTGGCACGGAACCAACGCCGTCTTCGCACATTTATTAAAATCAAAAGTTACTATTATAGCTATCGGGAACAAATATTCCAACAGAGTGTACTCAGCACTGGCTTTATCAGGGCTTTTCGAGGATTTCCCTGCACAGAAAGAAAAGCTTCAAAGTATGATGAACAAGAATCATGACTCTCTGAAAAACGGACAGGAGGTTTTTGGAGAATAATGTTTACTTTTGCTCAAACATATACATGAAAAGATTTCTTCTATTATTCATCATCGGTTTTCTTGTACAATCCTGTGCAAGAGTGGGATCTCCTATTGGAGGACCTAAAGATTCTCTGGCTCCAAGGTTTTTAAGTTCAAATATTGATACGACAAGAGTAAATGTTCCAAGAAACATAAAAGAATTACGCCTTGATTTTGATGAATACGTTACATTAAAAGACATTAATAAAAACCTTATCATTTCTCCTCCTATACAAAAGATCAAGCGTATTTTGCCTTCTAACATGGCTAATAAATATGTACTGATCCAATGGGAAGATACTTTACAGGCTAATACTACGTATAATTTTAATTTCGGAAACTCTATTGCAGATAATAATGAAGCGAATATTTTGCGATATTTCAATTTTGCTTTTTCTACAGGAGAGAAATTAGATGACCTTTACATCAGCGGTGAAATCAAAGATGCCCTCGCGATTAAAAAGCAGACGTCAAATAATGATAACAAACTCGTAGTCGGGCTGTATCAGGTAAAAGACACGATCAATTACAAGCAAAAGCCCTATTATATTACTAAAGTGGATGATGACGGATATTATGAGCTTAATTATCTGTCTCCCGGAAAATATAAGATCGTGGCGTTTGAGGACGAGAATGGAAATTCCATTTACGATCCGGGAAAAGAAAAAATAGGATTTCAGAAAGATTCTATAGACTTTAATCAATCTATTTCAGGATTGAATCTAAAAGTTTATCCTTCCAAAAAGCCTCTTAAATATGTTGAAATGAAAGAAGCTCAAGGTGGAATTGTCATGACTTTCGAAGGAAAACCGGCTGAAGTTAAAGTACTTTCTCTGAATGATAAACTTCAGGACATCAAGGTGACCCACCGTCCGAAATCAGATACTGTAAATATTTGGTTTGATGCTGTAAAAAATAATGTTGGACAAACCGTAACGGAGAATTTGAAGTTCAGTTATGAAGTCGATCATAAAAAAGACACCGTTTCCGTATTTTATAAATACAATACGAAAAATGAAATGGATATTTCCAATAACGATGGAGCTTTATTGCCTCCGAAAACGGACTTTAAGATCACATCCAACTATATTATTGATAAAATAAACCCTGAAAAATGGGTGCTTAAAAGTGATAGCCTGACCACTCAACAGTTTACAGCCAGAATTTCGGAAACGAATCCTTACCAGATTCTGATCCAGTCCGATTTTGTTGTAGGGAAAAAGTATCAGCTTACCGTTCCTAAAGAAACTGTTTCCTCTTTCTATGCTAAAAATGCTGTTTCAAAGAGATTTGATTTTGAATCGGACAAAGTAGATAATTACGGAAGCGTGGAATTCAGGCTGCAAAATGCTCCTGTTTCCAGTTATTGGATCCAGTTGCTGGATTCTTCAGAAAAAGTAATATATCAGAGGTATACAAAAGGAGACCATATAAAGTTCGATATTGTTAAACCTGCGGAATATATCGTAAGAATTCTGGTGGATAATAATGAAAACAAATATTGGGATGAAGCAGATTTCGAGAACGAAACTTTTGCGGAAGATTCATACATTTTCTACAAAATGGCTTTGGTAAGATCATTATGGGAGACTGTGGAAACATGGGATCTGAAGGATACAAGAACATTGGAAAGCCCGAAAGGAGGACCAACCCCTTCCAATACAACTCCTTCACCGTCTAATAAAACACAGGACAAATCGTTCCAGTTGCCTTCTCAGAATAATAACAATACGAATAATAATAACAGAAAAATAGATAGACCTATTTTAAAGCAGCCTGTAAAGTAGAATGGAAAAGATGAAAAAAGTTATTTTCTGGACTTTGGTTGGTTTTGCGTTGATTCAGTTTATCCCTGTTGACAAAACCAATAAACCGGTTGATCATTCTGTGAATTTCGTGGATGCTAAAAAAACACCTGAGAAAATCAGAACATTACTTAAAAATGCCTGTTACGACTGTCATTCAGATGAAACCGTTTATCCGAAATATGCGCATATTGCCCCTGTTTCCTGGTCTGTAAAAGGTCACATCAATGAAGGAAGGGAGCATCTTAATTTTTCAGTTTGGGAAACATATAATAAAGACTTAAAAGTGAATATGCTCAGCAAGTCTATTCAGACCATTCAGAATAAAACGATGCCGATGCCTGGATATATTGTCTATCATCAGGAAGCCAATTTATCCAAAGCGGAAAAAGAATTGCTGATCAGCTATTTTGAAGAAATGCTGAAATCAAAAACGTATTAAGTTAGTTCTGAGTTAGTTTACAGATTTAAGATACTGCTCAAAAAATGCCTTCTGAGAGTCAAAAGCTATATCCTCAGGATCCAGTTCGTGTAAAGGGATCCAGTTAGCTTCAGAGATCTCCGAAAGCTCAAGGTTTGCTTCAAACTTTTCCGAAACAGAATATTCATAAAAAAGATCTATGGTGTGATAGACGATCTCTTTGTATTCATATATGTTTGGTAAGCTTGTTAAATATTTTAATTTAGAAACATCTATGTTGAGTTGCAGTTCTTCAAAAAGTTCTCTTTTACAGGTTTCTTCTGCGCTCTCTTTAGGATCTACAAATCCTCCGGCGAGATCCAGTTTTCCTTTTTTGGGATCTCTGTTCCTTCTGGTAAGATAAACTTCGTTGCCACAACGGATGACCACGGCAACCGCACCTGCAACATTATTGTAAAGAGTGAAACTGCAATGGGGACAGCTCCATTTCTTTTCGCCGTCCCATTGCAAAGATTCTTTGCCACAACTCGGGCAATATTTCAATAATTTCATTGAGTAACATTGATATTTCTCGGATGATAGCTTAAAATAACATCCCTAAGTTCTTCCGTTTTCAGGTGGGTATAAATTTCGGTTGTTGTAATACTCGAATGTCCCAACATTTCCTGAATGTATCGTAAATCTGCTCCATTTTGTAATAAATGGGTGGCAAATGAATGCCTGAAAGTATGAGGAGATATTTTTTTGCTTACACCTGCTTTGTCTGTAAGTTCTTTGATGATCAGGAAGACAATTACCCTTGACATAGATGTTCCTCTGCTGTTCAGAAACAGGGTGTCTTCGTATTTTTTGTTGATTTTATTTTTAGAACGGACATCCTTGATATATCCCTTCAGTAATTCTGCAGTATAATCAGCCAATGGAACAAAGCGGGTTTTATTCCCTTTTCCATTTACTTTGATGTAATTTTCCTTAAAATTGATATTGGAAATCTTAAGCTCTATAAGTTCAGAAACACGAAGTCCGCATCCATAAAGAACCTCTATGATGCATTGGTTTCTTTTTCCCAGATCAGAATTGATTTCAATAGCGCTGATGATTTTGTTGATGTCCGGAAGACTTAAAGTGTCCGGAAGGTATAGCCCTAATTTTGGGCCTTCAAGCAATGTTGCCGGATTATCTTCACGGAACTCATCTTCCAATAAAAATTTAAAAAAAGCCTTGATGGAAGAAATCCATCTTGCCTGTGATCTTTCACTGAATTTTTGTTTGGAGAGATTGAAGATGTACTCCTGTAGATTTTCGTACCCAATAGTATCTGGACCGACGTTTTCCAGATCTTCCTCTGCGTATTCTTTTAGTTTTTTGATGTCTCGTATATACGCGTCAAGTGTGTTTTCTGAAAAATTCCTTTCGAAGCGAAGAAAGATTTCAAAATCCTTAATTTTTTCATCCCAAGTCATTGTGTCTTATTTTTTTAATTCATTGTCCGATATCTGCTCTATTTCAATGTTATGGTTTTTTAAAAATGATATTCCGTCATCATCCGAATATTCATTAATGTACACTACACGCGTAATTCCCGCCTGTAAAATAAGTTTACTGCATTCTTTGCACGGAGAAAGCGTTAAATATAACGTTGCCCCTTTTGCAGACTGTGTAGAAGCGGACAGCTTTAATATCGCATTAGCTTCTGCATGCAGAACGTACCAGTGTGTTTTCCCGTCTTCATCCTCACAGCAGTTTTCAAATCCTGAAGGAGTACCATTGTAACCATCTGAAATAATCATCCTATCTTTTACGATAAGAGCCCCTACTTGTTTTCGTTTACAGTAGGAGAGCTTTGCCCACTCCTGGGCCATTTTTAGATAAGCTTTGTCAAACTTATTCATACCACAGCATCGTTTGTTTTTTCGAAATAATTTGTATTAAGGGTTAGAAGTTCGGCTTTCTTTTTTCTATGAAAGCGGAGACTCCTTCTTTTTTATCATCAAGTTCAAAAAGCTCGCCGAAATATTGTATTTCCGCATCATAGCCTTTATCCGTATCAGATAGATTTACGGCTTTTATCGCCTTGGATATTGCCATTGGTGAATTGTTGGCAATTACGTTTGCTAATTCTTTAGTTTTAATTAATAATTCTGTGATAGGATATACTTCATTTACCAATCCGATCTCTTTTGCTTTTTGGGCAGGGATCATTTTGGCTGAGAAGATCATTTCGTTGGCAATACCCTTTCCTACAAGTTTTGGAAGCCTTTGTGTTCCTCCGTAACCAGGAATTAATCCTAAAGTAACTTCCGGAAGTCCCAATTTGGCATTCTCGGATGCGTATCGGATATGGCATGCCATGGCAAGCTCCAGTCCACCTCCTAATGCGAAACCGTTTACGGCTGCAATTACAGGTTTGGACATGTTTTCAATTTTATTGAACAGGGTATTGTGTCCCGTTCTGGCTAGTTCTTCGGCTTTATCCTGTCCGAAATCACTAAATTCCTTAATATCAGCACCGGCAACAAAAGATTTCTCACCGCTTCCTGTGATGATAACAACTCTACAGGTAGTGTCAGAATTCAATTCGTCCAATACTGAGCTTAGTTCCTTTATGGTTTTAGCGTTCAGTGCGTTCAGACTTTCAGGTCTGTTTATTGTAATGATAGAAACTTTATCTTCCTTCTGTAATAATATATTTTCGTAACTCATTTTCCACTTTAAAATGCTATCGTCTGCAAATTATGAATTTTTTATAAAAATAAGGCAAAAATGTTGGCTTTTTTTCCCTGATGTGAGATTATATATCCGATATGATTATTTAGAGTGATTCATCATATTGGCGTCAATATTGATGTTTAGCTGAAGCGCCACCTTCATTCCCAACTCTATATTGGCTCTGAAGAAATGACATAACTGGCGGTTGATGATCTCTTCTCTTTTCGGACCACTGATTCCCTTCATGCTTTCAACAATATTATGGATAAGATGTTCTCTGTCTTCCGCATTCATTGCCTTTGTGTATAACAAGCCGGGTTGTGTATAGTGGTCATCATCGTTTTCATTTCTGTTGTAATGGGCGACATGATAACTGTCCAGCTCATATTCAAAGTTTTTATAGGAAGGATCGGGTTTGATGCTGTCGAAACTGTTCGGATAATAGTTGGGTTGATCGCCGTAATCTTTTGCATCTGCCATAAAGCCGTCTCTTTGGTAATTATTAACAGCAAACGGACAGCGGTTGACTTCTAATTGATGAGCATTTACTCCGACTCTGTATCTATGGGCATCAGGATAAGAAAATAATCTTCCCTGAAGCATTTTGTCCGGTGAAAAGCTGATTCCGTTGATTAAATTGCTTGGAGAAAATGTAGATTGTTCTACGTGCGCAAAGAAATTCGCAGGAATTTCATTCAGTTCCATTTCTCCTACTTCGATCAATGGGAAATCGCTCTGGAACCATACTTTTGTGATGTCAAACGGATTCCATCTAAATTCTTTAGCCTGTTCTTCCGTCATGACCTGTATGTACATCGTCCATTTTGGAAAATCACCATTCTCGATGGCGTTGCAAAGATCTTCCTGTGCAAAATCAGGATTTTCACCTGCCATTTTTACAGCTTCCTCATTGGTGAAATTTTTGATTCCCTGTTTTGTTTTTAGATGGAATTTCACCCAAACCCTTTCATTGTTGGCATTGATCATCGAAAAGGTATGTGATCCGAATCCATGCATATGCCTGTAACCGTATGGAGTTCCTCTGTCAGACATTAAAATCAGAACCTGATGAAGAGATTCGGGGTTTAAACTCCAGAAATCCCACATCATCGTGGCGCTTTTTAAGTTTGTTTTTGGGAGTCTCTTTTGGGTATGGATAAAATCAGGAAATTTTTTGGCATCCTTAATGAAAAAAACAGGTGTGTTGTTTCCAACAAGATCCCAATTTCCGTCCTCGGTATAAAATTTTAAAGCAAATCCCCTCGGATCTCTTGCGGTATCTGCACTTCCTTTTTCTCCTCCAACGGTTGAAAAACGCGCAAACATCTTACATGAGTTTCCGATTTTTGAGAATAATTTGGCTTTGGTATATTGCGTAATATCGTGTGTCACGGTGAACTTTCCATAAGCACCGCTTCCTTTAGCATGGACCACTCTTTCGGGGATTCTTTCTCTTACGAAATGTGCCAGATTTTCCTGAAGGATAAAATCCTGTAACAGCACCGGACCTCTAGGTCCTACCGTTTGAGAATCCTGATGCTCATAATATGGAGCGCCACTTCCAGAGGTTAATTTTTTAGAATCCATATAGTTATGCTTTGAATAATTGCGTTCTATTTTACAGTAAAATGGTTAAATATAATAAATATCAAATTTACTCGAAATTTTAATTGCTGATAGCAAAAACATCATATCTTTGTAATAGATAATATTAATCAAATGAACATTCAGCAATTGGAATATCTTATCGCAGTTGATAAGTACAAGCATTTTGGTAAGGCAGCTCAAGCTTGCTTTATTACTCAGCCAACTTTAAGTGCAATGATACAAAAATTTGAAGATGAACTGGATGTAAAGGTATTTGATAGGACTACGCATCCTATCCGTACCACAGATGTTGGGTTGCAAATTATTGATCAGGCGAAGGTGATTATAGAGTCTGTCAATGAACTTAAAAATAAGGCCAATTTATTAAATAATATTTTGGGAGGGACGATCAATATCGGGATAATCCCTACCGTTTCCTCATTCATTTTGCCTACAGAGATCTTTAAGTTTTTGGAAGAGAATCCGAAGATCCAGATGAATGTAAAAGAAATGACCACGGATAATATCGTTAAGGCATTAAAAGCTGGTGAACTGGATGCGGGAATCATTTCTACACCTTATGACAGTGCGGATGAATTTTATCAGGATTTCCTGTTCAATGAAGAGTTGATGATCTACAGTTCCAACACGGAAGCGAACAAAAAAAATTCCTATATTATCCCGGAAGAACTGAATGTTGAAAAAGTATGGCTTCTTGAGGAAGGAAACTGTCTGAGAAATCAGTTTGAAAATATTTGTCATCTGAAAGAGAATACTTTAAAGCCTAAAAATCTAGATTTCCTTGCATCAAATATCCAAACATTGGTTCACATGGTAGATAAGGTGGGGGGGATCAGTATTTTACCGGAATTGGCATTGAGTCAGCTTTCCGAGGTGCAGAAGAAGAATGTTTTCAGATTCAAAAAGCCGTTCCCATACAGAGAAATAAGTATTATTTATTATAAGCCAACTTTCAAACAGAAAATTATTGATGAATTAGCACATTCTATCAAGTCTTCATTAAAAGAAAAATTAAATTTTAATGAAAATCCGAAAGAATTTGTAAGCATAAAGCCACAATAGTTTTTTTACTTTAAACAAGTATAAATCATTAATTTCAAGAAAATTATAATTAGCGAATGAAAATTTTGAGTATTAAAAAAATAGTACTTAAATTTGCCAACGTTTATGAACGAGGAAAAATTTGACCTGATTGCAACCTCTATAAAAAAATGCTAAAACAGTATTTCTTTTTAGGCTTTACGGGCAATTATTCTCATTTTTCTTCCAATTTTAATCTAAAAAACAAATAGAATAAAATGTCTTATTTATTTACATCTGAATCAGTTTCAGAAGGACATCCGGACAAAATCGCCGATCAGATTTCCGACGCATTAATCGATAATTTCCTAGCATACGATAAAGATTCTAAAGTAGCCTGTGAAACTTTGGTTACTACAGGGCAGGTAGTTTTGGCAGGAGAGGTGAAATCGGATGCCTATCTTGATGTACAAACCATTGCCAGAGAAGTTATTAACGGAATTGGTTATACAAAAGGTGAATATATGTTCAATGGAGACTCTTGTGGGGTTATTTCCGCTATTCACGAACAATCTCCGGATATTAACCAAGGTGTCGACAGAGCTGTAACAGATGAGTCTTTCGAAGCTAAAGCAAATGCACAGGGAGCAGGAGACCAAGGGATGATGTTTGGATATGCAACCAACGAAACAGCTAACTATATGCCATTGGCTTTGGACCTTGCACATACAATTCTTAAAGAACTTTCTGCAATCAGAAGAGAAAACAAGGAGATCACTTACCTTCGTCCGGACGCAAAAAGCCAAGTTACCATCGAATATTCTGACGATCATAAACCGATCAGGATAGATTCTATCGTGGTTTCTACACAGCATGATGACTTCGGGACTGAAGAGGAAATGTTAAGCAAAATCCGTGAAGATATCAAGAATATCCTGATTCCAAGAGTGGTTGCTCAGCAAAAAGAAGAGATTAAAGCTTTATTCAATGATCAGATCAAATATCACATCAATCCTACCGGTAAATTTGTAATTGGTGGTCCACACGGAGATACAGGTCTTACAGGAAGAAAAATCATTGTAGATACTTATGGAGGAAAAGGAGCTCACGGTGGTGGTGCTTTCTCAGGAAAAGATCCGTCAAAAGTAGACAGAAGTGCTGCCTATGCAACAAGACATATTGCTAAAAACTTAGTTGCGGCAGGTGTTGCAGATGAAGTTTTGGTACAGGTTTCTTATGCTATTGGAGTGGCTGAGCCTTGCGGATTATATATCAATACGTATGGAACTTCCAAGCTGAATATCAATGATGGTGAACTGGCTAAAAAAGTTCTTGAAATTTTTGATTTAAGACCTTATGCTATTGAACAGAATTTGAAATTAAGAAATCCTATCTATCAGGAAACGGCTTCTTACGGACATATGGGAAGAGAGCATTATGTAGCTGATAAAACCTTCAATAAAGGGCATAAAAACGAATTAACCATTAAAGATCTGGAATTCTTTACTTGGGAGAAGTTGGACAAAGTAGACGAAATTAAAGCTGCATTTGGGATTTAATTTCATCTCTCATGAATAAATAAGGCTGCTTTATCACCAGATAAGGCAGTTTTTTTTATTTTTACATTTAAATAAGTTTTATGATGATGAATTTTCGCTTGGTAATAGCAGGATTGTTTATTTTTTTCTTTGGCACATGTACAAAGGCACAGTATACAATGCATAAAATGATCAGTGTGGGGTATGTGTATCAAAATCAGAGTTTTGGTGAAGTAGGAGGAAAGCTGCTGTTCCTGAAAAATGATGATGTGATCTACAGATTGGGAGGTTCTGCATTGATGGGGTCTGCAAACTCGCAATTTGCCATTATGCCCAAATTACAGGCTGATGTATTGCTTAATTTTGAGAAGAATGTGGATTTCAATCACTCATATTATTTCTTGATTGGTGCAGAAGGAACTAATAAATACCTGGCTCCCAAAGTAGGGGTTACTCTTTTCGGGATTCTGGATCTTACGGGTGGTTATGCTTTCCCAATCGGAGATGCAGAGCTTAAGGGGAAACAATTGAAAGGTCTGAATGTTAATTTCACACTAAATATTCCTACTGTGTTCATTCACGATATGTTTAAATGATTTTTTTTAAATATTTTTTGGAAAATATTAATAATGGGTTAACAGTTATTAAAAAATTGTTATATTTACATCCATAAAAATTGTACCTGCCTATCGATTAGACTTTACTCTAATGAATTATTTTGTATATGAAGTTAAAGCCAGATAAAATATCTGGAAGATGAATTGTCTACAAATATATTATTGAGAAGAAGTTATGAAATCAAAATCGGATAGCCTACTAATTTCCCTTTATCAGAAAGGAGACGAAGAAGCATTATCAACGCTTATTCATCGTCATCAGAGAGAACTGTTTACATTCATTTTTTATAAAATTAATGATGAAGATCTGGCCAATGATGTTTTTCAGGACACATTTATGAAGGTCATCGTAATGTTGAAGGAAGGACGTTATAATGAAGAAGGCAAATTCATTCTTTGGGCAAAAAGGATTGCTCACAATCTTATTATCGATCACTTCAGACTAAAATCAAAGAATATTAAAGTTTCGGAAACCACTTTTGAAACAGATGAATATTCCATTTTTGATCTGATAAGAGAACCATCGGAAAATATCGAAGACCAGTTGGTCACCAACCAGATTCAGGAAGATCTGATGAGGATGCTGCAGTTCCTTCCGGAAAATCAGCAGGAAGTGATCAAGCTGAGATTTTTTGACGGACTGAGTTTCAAGGAGATCGCAGATCATACCAATATGAGCATCAATACAACATTGGGAAGAGTGCGATATGCTCTGATAAACCTGAGAAAAATCATGGATGAGAATAATATTATACTTACCAGATAATAATTATTACTATTTCTCGTTTTAAGGAAAAACATTTATATCGCCTATGAAAAAAAATGATTCCTTAAAAGTGAAAACTTTGAAACCAAAAAAAGAAACAATTGATTTTTTACTCAATTTCTCAAAAAATTTAGAAGTATTGAAAATCAAGGATAAGAATTATCCGATTTCAAAAAATTAAAATTATTAATTTTGTGCTGTATGAAAATTCAGCACATTTTTTTTGATCTCGATAATACACTTTGGGATCACCGCAGGAATGCCTATCTTACCATCAAAGACCTTTTCGAAAGTCAGGAAATCACCTTACGATACGCGATTGATTTTGAAGAATTCCATAGTGTTTATCATGATATTAATGAAAGCCTTTGGGAAAAGATCCGAGACGGGATCATTGATAAAGAATATTTGAGAAAACACCGTTTTTATGATACATTCAAACATTTCGGAGTTGATGATGAGGTGCTTTCGATGTATTTTGAAGAACATTTTCTGGATAAGATCCTTAATCATAACAATTTGGTGGAAGGAGCTGAATTTATTTTGGAATATCTAAAATCCAAAAACTATACTTTGCATGTGATCTCCAACGGATTTCAGGAAGTTACCGAGAGAAAATGCCTTTTGTCCGGAATTGCAAAGTACTTTAATACGATTACAAGCGCAGATTCTGTAGGCGTGAGAAAACCTAATCCTGCAATTTTTGAGTATTCCCTGAAACGTGCTGAAGCAAAGAAAGAAGAAAGTATTCTCATTGGAGACGACTGGATCGCAGATGTTGTGGGCGCTCAAAGTTTTGGAATGGATGTGATCTTCTTTGATGCTTTGAATGAGAATAGAACGCAAGAAGGCCTTAAATTTGTGAAATATTTAATAGAAATTAAAAATTATTTATAATATATCATTAAATGTAGTATTTTTGATGAAAATCAAATAGAATGCTATTTTTATTCGGAACAGGAAAATCTACTTTAAAAAATCAGTATCAGCTACGAAATTGTGAATGCCCGAACTGTCATCAACGAAATACTTTAACAGGAGGAACTATAGCCCGGTATTTTCATTTCTTTTTTATTCCGGTATTCCCCACATCTAAAAATCATATTGCGATATGCAATCATTGTAACGCTAAGTTTTCTTACAATCTGTTCACGGATGAGATGAAGCAGAGTTTTGATTCTCAGTACAATATCAACCCGAATTCCAGACCGATATGGCATGGTTGCGGCTGTATTATCATTCTCATCGCTTTAGTTCTTCTCATAGGAGCTTTATTGGTAGGTTGGTACAAAACCAAAGATGAACCCGAGAAACCAAAAGATAAAAGAGAAGCCTTTCTTAAGGATGATATCAATAAGGTAACTGCTGTACCTACAATGGAAACGGACAGTACTTCTTTCTACATAAAGCAATGTCTTGATGAAATCATTGATCAGGAGCTTAACAAAAAGAATATCAAATATTATTCTAAAGCAAACGGCGATAAACTGCTCATTATTCTTGATATTGATGATATGAAGAGAATAAAATCCTCAGAAAGACATTATCTGCTAAACTTCGTAAGAGATTGTCTTCGGTTGCATGATGGTTATGAAGATAAACAACTTTACATAGGAATTGACGGGATGTGGAATATGGTCCTGGTTTCTACTCCTCATGGATCTGATACTGATGGAAAATTTGCTGATGAAAAGCTTCTGTATCCTTTTTATGACGTGGTAGAAACGAGTATAGAAACAGTAGAAATAAAGTAAAATCAAATGTTGATAGGAACGGGAAAAAATAAAAGAATTGCAGAAAAGATACCCCATTTGGAATGTCCTGTCTGTAAAACTCAGGGAAGTATTTTAATGGAAGGTTATCAGGAATTTCTTATTCTTGGACTTCCGGTATTTCCAACTTCAAAAAAGGTGGAGATTACCTGTACATCCTGTAAAAAGTACTTTCCGCCAAGTGCGGTAACGAGAGAGATGTGGAATGGTGTTCAATACATTAAGAGCAAAACAAAACCGACTGTTTTCATGTATTTGCTTCCTGTTGTTTTGGGAGCTTTGCTGTTGTTCGGCTGGATGTCGTCAGGAAAAAAAGCTTCAAGAAATGTAGCTAAAATAGAGCAGATAAAAGCAGGAGATGTTTATACAATGGAAGTTGTAGATTTTCGGTATGTCAATATGAAAGTATTAGGAATAGAAGATAGCGAAGTGATCTTTCAGGAAAGCGGGCGGGAACCTGTGAAAATCAGTAAAATATCATCAGATGATTTTTTCTATGGAGATACCATTGTAATGACCAAAAAAGAATTATTAAACCTGAATAAACAGCATAAAATAAAAGACATTTATAGGCCTGAATAGTCCTAAATAAAAGAGGCGGTCTCAAAGACCGCCTCTTTTATTGGTATTTAAAACTGAGGTTAAATTCCCAAACTTGTTCTTACTCTTTTAATCGTCTCAGTAGCAATAACCCGTGTTTTCTCAGCTCCTTCCTGAAGCTTTGCTTCCAGTTCGTCAAGGTGAGTCATATAATAGCTGAATAATTCTCTTTCCTTTTCGAAACGGATTAAAATCAGCTCTAAAAGTTCTTTTTTAGCATGTCCGTAACCGAAATTTCCTGCTAAATATTTTGCTCTTAACTCTTCTGTCTGCTCAGGAGTTGCGATCAATTGGTAGATGGCAAATACTTTATCAGTTTCAGGATCTTTTGGCTCTTCCAGAGTTTTAGAATCTGTCTCGATGCTCATGACCTGTTTTTTCAGTTCCTTTTCAGGGAGGAAAATATTGATGATGTTCCCTCTGGATTTAGACATCTTTTGTCCGTCTGTTCCGGGAACATATTTGGTGTTTTCCTGAAGTTCAGATTGTGGAAGTACAAAAACTTCTCCCATCTGATTATTGAATCTAGAAGCTACATCACGGGCAATTTCCAAATGCTGCAACTGGTCTTTTCCTACAGGTACGATTTCCGCATCATACAATAAAATATCTGCAGCCATCAGAATAGGGTAGGTAAACAAACCTGCATTCACATCCTGAAGTCTGTCCGCTTTATCCTTGAAAGAATGAGCAAGCGTTAATCTCTGATAAGGAAAGAAACATGATAAATGCCAAGATAGTTCACAGGTTTCAGGGATATCACTTTGTCTGTAAAAATAGGTTTTTTCCGTATCCAGCCCACAAGCAAGCCAAGCCGCAGCAATCTCGTAGGTGTTTTGTTTTAAAGCTTCCGCGTCTTTGATCTGGGTAAGAGAATGAAGATTAGCGATGAATAAAAAAGATTCATTTCCTTCCTGCTTAGATAGTTCTATGGCAGGAATAATAGCACCTAATAAGTTCCCAAGGTGCGGTGTTCCGGTGGCTTGAATGCCGGTAAGAATTCTTGACATTTTGTTTTTATTTATAAAAATTAATGAATTGCAAATTTACAAGGTTTGAAGAGATTTATCTAAAGATGGATGGTAATTTTTTATTCCAAAATCCAATGAAGGTTACGGAATCAAAATCTTGTCTCCTCCAAATTTCGGCTTTACTCCTAAAAGCAGATCCCAATATACTTTTGCTTTCGCGGCATATTCGCGGGTATTCGTTTTTAAACCTGCATATTTATTGACATCGGGTGCATTGTAGCCGTATGCTTCAATTCCGTTCTTTCTGGCTAGAAATACGGCTCTTTCATTATGGAATTTTTGTGAAATGATGATCAGTTTTTGCTGCCCGAAGATCTCTTTTGCTCTCACTATGGAATCCAGCGTTCTGAAACCTGCAAAATCCATGAAAATCCTGTCCTGCGGAATGCCATATTGAATTAAGGTAAGCTGCATATCTTCAGGTTCATTGTAATCCTTTTTGCTGTTGTCTCCGCTTACAATCACATATTGGATCTTTCCGCTTTTGTAAAGCTCTGCGGTAGCCTTAATTCGGTTAAAGAAATAAGCGTTTGGTGTTCCATTGCTCAAGGTTTTGCTGGTTCCGAGAAGTAAAGCGGTTTTAGTTTCAGGAACATCAGAAGCAGCATAAAATAAAAACGGCTCACTTTGCTTTTTGATGCTGTAATTGCTAAAAGCAATAAAAATAATTCCTGCCACGATAAGAAGCAGGAAAATTTTAAAAGTATTTTTGAATATTCTTTTCATTTTTAAAACTCAAGGCCGTTTGGAAAAGCCTTTTTCCTGAAAATTAATAATAAAACTGCTCCGACAGTAATGGCAGAATCTGCAACATTGAAAATATATTTGAAAAATTCAAGATGCTTTCCTCCTATCAATGGCCAGCTTTCCGGGACGTTCCAATCTACTAAAGGAAAGTGAAGCATATCAACAACACAACCCTTCATAAAAGTGGAATAGCCTTCTCCAAAAGGAACGAATTTGGAAACTCCTCCGTAACCGATCCATCGGTCGATACTCGGGTCGTAAACTGTTCCGCTGTCGAAAATTAAACCATAAAACATTCCGTCGATAAGATTTCCGATCGCGCCGGCAAAAATCATGGCCATTGGAATAAGCAGATAGTTGGATTCACCTCTCTGTAGCCATTTCTTGAAAAGATAGATCATTCCGCCGATCAGTAATATCCTCACAATAACCAGGAAATATTTCCCGATAATTCCTCCGAAATGAAGACCGTAAGCCATCCCCGGATTTTCCACAAAAGTTAGTTTGAATCCCGGAAACACAGAAATGCTGTCGTCCAGATTAAAATGGGTTTTAATATAAATTTTTGAAGCCTGATCGATTAACAATATTAAAAATGTTACGGCTAATATTTTTTTCAAGATTTCTAAATTTTAACTGCTTTATTCTACATTTTGGACAATTCATCAAGTCTTTTCCTGTCTTTTGGGGACAGATCGTTGATTCCGTTTTTGCCCATCTTACTCAAAAGTTGGTCGATTTCCTTTTCCCTTTCGCGCCTGTCGGAATTAAATTTATCATCGATGGTGTAGTTTTTCTGTTTTTTAGGGAAAAATCTGTTTTTGATCCGCTCTTTATTGAAAAACCATAGTACAATGATGAGGATAATACCTAAAATTAAATATTCGCTCATGGGCATATATTAAAAATTAGGTTTATAAAGTATTGATG
>JAFAAJ010000270.1 GCA_023426625.1 Bacteroidota bacterium | reverse complement strand
GTCTGCACCTGTTCCGTTTTCCAGGATTTTCCAAGCATACTCAACTTCTTTTCTACATCCCAAATCGTCTACAACATCATCTATGAACTCCAGAAGTTCCTTCAATAAATGTGGATATGGTACAGATTCTTCTTTACCGAAATCGATAAGATGGGCTTCTATTCCTTGTTTTGAAGCACGCCATTTATTTTCATTCAGTAATAATCTTCTGTAGCTTCTGAAACTTAAATTCTGCTGATGAAGTTTATAAATTTTAGCTACTAAACTCTGCATGATCGCTGCAAGACAAACGGTTTCGTCAATTCTTAACGGCATATCGCAGATCCTGAACTCAATGGTAGGGTAGAATGGATGAACTCTTAAATCCCACCATATTTTCTTGGCATTGTCGATGGTTCCTGTTTTTACCAAAAGATCCACATAGCTGTCAAATTCAGCTAATGAATTGAAGTAACTCGGAATACCGGTTCTCGGGAATTTCACGAAGATCTCCTGTCTATATGATTTAAAGCCGGTATTTCTTCCGATCCAGAAAGGTGAATTGGTGGAAAGTGCATACACGTGAGGCAGGAAATACCGCATAACGTTTTGGATTCTTACCCCTTCTTCCCGGCTTGGAATTCCGATATGGACATGAAGACCAAAAATAAGGTTTCCACGCGCTACATCCCCCATATCATCAACGATTTTGATGTAGCGCTCTCCCTGCGTAATGGAATTGCTTGCCCAGTGTGAAAACGGATGTGTTCCGCCTCCGGAAACACGAAGTCCCTGTTCGTGAGCAATGTTGATCAGGTGTCTTCTTAAGTTCGTAAGTTCCTCTCTGGCTTCCTGAATATTCTGACAGATGCCTGTTTCCATTTCGATCATGGATTCATGCATTTCATGTTTTAAATTTTCGCTTAAAACAGCTTTTCCGCCTTCAATGATTTTTGAAACATGAGAAACAAGATCACGGCTTTCAACGTCAATGATCTGATATTCTTCTTCTATTCCAATGGTAAATTGATGCATTTTTTTTCGTGTTTTTTATGATTTGTGTTTTTATTTTGCTGAGTCTTTTACAAAAGTTCCCCACGAAATATTAGGTTTCCCGGGAACATATTCTTTGGCTTTTTCAATAGCCAGTTTTGCGGCGTGCTCTACGATCCATGCGAAGTTTTCTTCTCCTACCGAATTTCTGTCTGCATCCGGTGCAGGATTACAGAAATCGATGGCATAAGGTATTCCGTCTCTTACGGCAAATTCCACCGTATTGAAATCATAGCCTAAAGCTTCATTCATTTTGATGGTGTAATCATGGATTGTTTTTAACAGTTTTTCCAGCTCTTCTCCCTTTGTCTGATGCGTGGTGGCATATCTCAGATGGGCAGGATTTCTTGGCTCATAAGGCATGATATGAACATATTTTTTACCCAGACAATACACTCTATAGTAATCCTGGAAGATAATTTCTTCCTGCACCATCATAACGAGCTGTTCTGTTTCACCTAATTTGTTCCACATATCCTCCGGATTTTCCACTCTGTACACATTTCTCCAGCCACCTCCGTCATGAGGTTTCATATAAGCCGGAAAGCCTACATAGTTGAAGATATAATCCCAGTCGTGAGGAAACTTCAGATTTCTGAATGAGGTTTCTGAGGTATTCGTAGGTCTTTCGTGTGAAGGCAAGAGAACGGTTTTAGGTAGAGGAATTCCCAGTTTTGTCATCAAAGCATTATTGAAGAACTTTTCATCAGCGCTCCACCAGAAAGGATTATTGATCACATAGGTTCCGTTGAGTGCTGCATTTTTAAGATAAGCTCTATAGAAGGGAACATCCTGCGAAATTCTGTCTATAATTACAGCATACCCATAATCTGCACCTTGTTCCAGTTTGTCGATCATTACAGGTTCAGCGATAATTTCTCCTCCACCCAATTCATTCACCTTGTCTATAAAAGCCCAGGGAAATGTGTCTTCCATCCCAAATAGAATTCCCACTTTTTTTGTCATAATTTTGTTTTTAATGTTTTGTATTCATTTGATTGTGTTAAATGCTCTTAGGAGAAAAAAGCTCCTATGAATGTAGGAAAAACCATTCGCCATAATGGCCAGTCATGATTGATCCATTTTTTTTCATCATACCAGAAATCGATCCCTTTCGAGCTCAGAATTTCTGCCATTTCCACATTTTTGTCTTTACAGATATCCTGATCAGAAGTGCTTAAAACAATGTGCATATGTTTGTACTTCCATGCTTCGTCGTTTTTCACAAATTCCCTCGGACAATTGAAGTACACCAATTCATCGGAATAACCGTCCATAAAATTCCGAATACTGAAAGCACCCGAAAGGCAGAACAGGTGCGAAACTACGTCCGGAAACCTGAATGCGAAGTTGGCGGCATGGTAGCCTCCGAAACTGGCTCCTGCTACAGCAACACGATGGGTATTGTGAAGCTTCTGGATGTACGGAACAAATTCTTGAATCAGAAACTGTACATATAATTCATAATTTTTTATTCTTTGTTGCGGAGAGATCTTTTCATCATAAAAACTCCATCCGTCAATGGTCTGAACATTATAAAGCTTAACTTTTCCCTGCTCTACGAACCAGTTGATGCTCCCATTAAGATGAAAATCATGGTTTTGGGTATATTGCCCCTGAGAAGTGGGAAACATAATGATAGGGTAGCCGTAATGTCCGGTTACTTCCACCTTAAGGCTTGTTCCCAATATATGTGAGTAATAGTCTGTATGTTCTATTTGCGGCATGCTTTAATTATAAATGATAATTGTTTTATGGTTTTGATTTGAGTTATGAGTTGTGCGATTCGTGCTCCGGGTTTTAGTAATTTTGTTAACTCTAACTTCTAATCTCTCAGTTCGTCGGTTTTCCTTTTGGCGGAAGAATATTAAGGAGCTCTGCATGGATCTTTTCGGCTGCATGATCTAATCTGTTCTGTACCACCGCTGAGTCATTGGATTTATAGACGATACCTACATGATAATCTATAGGTAAAAATTTCACTACTTCTTCACAGTTGAACGCATTATAATCAGGTTGTTTATCCTTGATCAATGCTACAATAAGTCCTGAATAATATCCGGTAGGCTTCGAAACCTCATAATGCTTGTTTTTTAGCAGGGCATCCTCAATTCTTGCCCATTCTCTCCATATATTGATGCTGCTTGATGCCTCCACCAGATCAGGAATATGGGCTCCGCCTACTCTGGATGCTGTTTCCAGAAAATACCATTTTCCTTCTTCCTTACTTCGGATAAACTCTGTGTGAGTTGCACCGTTCATTAATCCGAAACTTGAAATTACTTTTGCATTTACCTGTTCAAGTGCTTTGAACTCATCAGAATATCTTCCAAGCGTTTTCGTTCTGAATACACCGCCTTCATGTGATACCTGCATAGGTGGAGCAAGGTATTGGGAAGCAGAAGTGAAAACGATTTCTTTATTGAATGTTAAACTGTCTACATGATAAACATCTCCCGGTTTGAAGCTTTCCAACAGAAAAAGATGACGTTCTTCTCCAAGAGCGTCCAAAGCTTCCCAAAGCTGTTCTTTGGTCGTTACTTTCTTAATTCCTGATGCAGATGCTTCAGAACGGGGCTTCAAGACCCATGGTGCAGGAATTTTTTCAATGAATGCATTGATCTCATCATTATTGAAAACAGCCGTGAATTCTGGAACATTGATTCCTGAATCTTTAGCTTTTTGTCTCATTGCAAGCTTATCTCTGAAATACCGGTGTGTGGTTTGCCCCATTCCCGGAATACGGAATGTTTCCCTGATCAACGCTGCTTTTTCTACATCATAATCATCAAGAGCGATCACGGCATTCACTTTTCTGGTTTGCATAAGATGGGAAAATCCCTGAATAAGATGATCAAGATTCCATACGGAAGGTTTGAGTTCCGGCATATAGAATACCTCATCAATGGCATGCCAAGGCCAGTCTTTTTCTTTAAGGTTTTCAGAGGTGATCAGGATGATCTTATTACCCAGGCTTTTCATTTCATCCATGAAATCATAGCCTTTATAGTAACAGGAAATGCAGACTATTGTTTTCTCATTCATATAATGTTTTTTAATTTTTTATGAATTTTCAAAATCAAAAGCATGTTTTTATTGATTGATTAATGTTAAAAACATAGTAACTGATGATCTTTTGAAAATTCTAATATCAATTATACTGAGAAATTTTATAATAAACTAATTTTTAGCTATAATTTTCAATGAAATCTGACAATAATTGCACCCCGAATCCCGTCGCCGCTTTCTCTTTGGCGTAATTTGTGCTCCCAAAAGCAACTCCGGCGATGTCTAAATGCGCCCATTTAGTATGGTTTTCAATGAATTGCTCTAGGAATTTTGCTGCTATAATACAGTCTCCGATAGGTTTCAAAGAGATG
>JAFAAJ010000258.1 GCA_023426625.1 Bacteroidota bacterium | reverse complement strand
TCACACAGGTCGTATATCCCGCATTCTCTCCGGAAGCCTGTGTTTCCCAGGTTTCACCACCATTTTTTGTAGTCGCGATATTGTCGATATTTTCAGCCTGTTTGGTATAATCGCCACCAACCACAATTCCAAATCGGGTTTCGGGATCCATGTCCACAGCATAAATTCCCGTTGACGGGCTTCCGTTTACAAAAGGAACTTCTTTTCCATACAATTTATCTCCCATAAAATAAGAATAAAATTGCCTTGACTTCTTTCCGCCTGTTACAAACCAAAATTCATTTTTACTCAGATAAATACTCGAATTACTTGCAGCAAAAGCTGCTTCTCCTTCCCCAATCTCATAATTTTTACTGCATGGCAATGTTTTCCAATTCTTTCCATTATTTCTGGTAATGATGATATTCATGCATTTACCGTATGGATCTCCTAATGCAACTCCATTATTTCCGTCAAAAGAAAGCGCATCGTAAAATGCTGTTTTTGTAGTATCCGTGAAAATAATCTGGGATTTTAAGTTCTTTTTATTAATCTTGAAAAAGTAGGCAGGACTTTCAATATTGATAGCGTAAAAAGATTTTTTATCCTGAGCCAATGTTCTGAACTGAAGCTTTTTTTCGGATAATCTGATCTGTTTCTGATTCTTGGGATTTTTCAGATCCACATAGCCGAACTTAGAATCTGTTCCGCTATACCAGACTTTTTGGTCATAGATCTCCAAAGCTCTTATGCTGATCTTATCTGTAAACAGGGTTTCAAAACTTTTTATTTGTTGCGAGAATATCATCGTTCCCACAAAAGAAAGAAAAAGAGATAGTATTCTTTTCATAGTAAACAAAAATAAAAAAATCCACAGCATTCTGTGGATTTTCATTTATCATTTTATAGATCTAGATCAGGTTTTTCAAGTGGTTCCTGTTCTGCTTTAAAGGTTTCCCCATATCCTCCGTTCTGAAGTTTGGAGTTTCTTCTGCTGTACAGGAAGTAGATTACAAATCCGATCGCTAACCAGGCTAAAGAATACATTTGAGCTTCTTTACTCAGGTTGATGATCAAATAAATGTTGATCGCAATACCTAAACATGCAATTACCGGTAAAGCAGGAACTTTAAAGTTTCTTTGCAGATGAGGTTCTTTAACTCTCAATACCCATACTGCCACACAAACCATGGTAAATGCGAATAGTGTCCCGAAGCTCGTCATGTGTGCCAAATCGTTAATTGGCGTCAATGATGCCACTACAGAAATTACAAGTCCTAAAATAATAAGGTTCTTTGTAGGAACTCCCGTTTCAGGATTTACTTTTGCAAAGGTAGAAGGAATAAGTCCGTCTTTAGACATTCCCAAGAAAATTCTGGACTGTCCCATGATCATTACCATTAATACGGAGATTAAACCTACTGTTGCTGCAATTGTAATAATATATCCAGCCCAAGCCTGTCCTGCAATATCAAACGCATACGCTACAGGAGCTTTGATAGCATCCGGATATTTTCCTAGCGGATTGAAGTCTGAATAATGCATCATCCCAGTTAATACAAGAGAAACCAAGATATATAAAAGCGTACAGATCACTAATGAGGCAATAATTGCGAAAGGTACATCCTTCTTAGGATTGATCGCCTCTCCTGCCTGTGTAGATACCGCATCGAATCCAACATAAGCAAAGAAGATCGCTGACGCTCCCGCTATAATCCCTCCAACACCATAAGCCGAATGGGAAACCCCGTTTTCTGTGATGGTAGTTGCTTTTGGAATAAACGGAGTCCAGTTATCAACATTAATGAAAAACGCTCCGGCAATGATAACAAATATAATCGCAGAAACCTTAAGTACTACAATAAAATTATTAGCTTTTGCGGCTCCTTTTGTTCCTCTGATAAGGATAGAAATCACAAATAATACGATCAAAAATGCAGGTAAATTCATTGAAAACCCTTCATTTCCTGATGCCCAATACGTTTGCGGATCTGTGGTAAGCCAGGTTGGCAAGTGAAGTCCAAACATCTTGAGGAGCTTTCCGAAATATCCGGACCAGGATACGGCGACGGTCATAGACCCCATTGCATATTCCAAAATCAGTCCCCACCCGATGATCCAAGCGAAAATCTCTCCTACTGTTCCATAAGCATAAGCATAAGCTGAACCTTCTACAGGAAGTATGGATGCAAACTCAGCATAACATAGTGCAGCAAATACACAGGCAATACCTGCAATTACAAAAGACAGTGCCAATGCAGGTCCTGCATTATAATAAGCTCCTGTTCCTGTAAGTACAAAAATTCCTCCTCCGATAATTGCCCCGATTCCAATAGCTGTAAGGCTCCATTTTCCTAAAACGCGTTTCAACTGGCTTTTTTTGATGTCAGCTTCATATGCGCTCATTGGTTTCTTAACCCAAATTTTTGACATATTTTATTATTTTATAAAGATTTACGAAAATATAAAAATTTTAGAAATCTTAACATTTATTGACAAACTTTCCGCATTTAATTTAAAAACTAAAACTTAAAAAACTGATTTACACTTCATTTCAGTCATTTTCCAAAAATCATTTAATTAATAAACGTAAAGATAAATTTCAATATTAACATCAATAAATTAAAGAACTTTGTAGTAAATCATTAAGTTGATGCTTTCCCTGACTGATATAATCCATCTTCTGAAATCCCGGGAAATAATCTTTGCTATTTTTTATTTATTTTTGAGAATGAATATATACGATCTTTTTGTAAAGCCGTATGAAAGCTATACCTCTTTACAAATTCTGCTGGAAGCAGCCGGAACTTTCTTCGGAATCCTGAGTGTTTATTTCTCTATCAAAAAAAATATCTGGGTCTATCCTACCGGAATCATTTCCACCCTCATATATGTCTATATTCTTTTCAACTTCGGTTTGCTTGGGGACTGCATGATTAATGTTTATTATACCGTCATGAGTGTTTACGGCTGGATTTTATGGGCAAAAAATTCAGAGGATCATATCCATGTAAAAGTAAGTTGGGCTACAAAAAAGGAATGGTTCTTCGGTTCACTATTATTTATGACAAGTTTGATGTTGGTAACTATAGTTTATTACTATAAACCTTATATAGATAATCAATTTTCTATGGTCGGTACAGACTTAGGATTATATCATCTGGATTGGGCTAACTGGCTGGATATTATTACGACTTCCCTGTTTTTAGTAGGAATGTGGTTCATGGCAAAACAGCGCATTGAAAACTGGATTTTCTGGATTATCGGAGATTTTATTTGTATGCCTATGATGATTTATAAAGGTCTTGGCATCACTTCGGTTCAATATTTGGTATTTACTATAATGGCTATCCTTGGATACGTCAATTGGAAAAAAAGTTTTAAAGAAAAAAAGTAGAAAAAAGTCATGAAAAATGTTTTAAAAATAGCGCTAAGTATTTTCACCATTGCAACCTTATCTTCATGTCTGGCTTATACAGACGGATATGCAGGTGGACCTTCTTACGGAGATCCTTATTATAATAATGGATATTACTATGCACCGTCCGGATACTATGGAAGCGGAGGATACTGGGGAAATGACGGATATTATTACAGAAATGATATTACCTATTATTATGATAACAACATACCTTATTATTACTATGGTAATGGAAATAACAGAAGAAAAGTATATGTGGAAAAAAGAGATGTAGTTTCTCAAAGACCTACCAAC
>JAFAAJ010000228.1 GCA_023426625.1 Bacteroidota bacterium | reverse complement strand
TGTGTTGGGATCTGTAGCAGCTAAAACAGGCATTTTCATTTCCAGATAAGACAAAAGCCTTGACGGAAAATTAGGGATCAAAAAGTCTTTATCCAGAAATATCAATCCAATATCACAGGCCGCGAGTAAACGGTCGTAATCGTCTTTCGGCAGTTGCTCTATAAGCTTTGCATTTACCGGAACATGATCATCAAACCATTTCTGTATCCTGTCAAATTCCGTTCCTTTTCCTACGATCAGGAAGAAAGCTTCAGGATCTTTCGTTTCCGCAATAGTATCCAGTAAAAAATCAAGTCCTTGAGGTTTTCCCAGATTTCCCCCATAGACCAATACTTTTTTATCAGTCGGAATACCATATTTTGTGCGGATATTTATTTTTTCCTCCTTTGTATAATAAAAACTTACCGGTTCAATGGTATTGGGATTCACTTCAACTTTTACCGGAGAGATCTCCGGATTGTGTCTGAGCAGAAACTCCACATTCGCAGGAGACATACATCCTATCGTATCAGAGATTTGATACAGTTTTTTCTCCTTATCCAGAAATTTCCGATGCAAAAACCCTCCTTCCTTAAGCAATTTCATATCAACGGCATTCTGAGGAAAAATGTCCTTCAGAAGGAGATATGTTTTCGCATTATTTTTCTTTTTCAGGTATTCGATCACTTTAACCAGTGTAATAGGCGGCGTGGAATACAGAATAAGATCGAACTTTTTGTGCGAAAGGTATTTTTTGATGGCTGAAAGATACTGAAACTCTAAAGCCAGCGTTCCAATACCTTTTTCAATGATATTCGTTTTCTGAATATTGAGTGTTTTTACTTTGAGGATAGAACCTTCAGCACTTTCTTTTAAATTAGTAGCTATCTTTCTTCTTCTTTCCACCGGTGAAACTACGGTAACATGATGCCCTTCATCACGGAACTTTCGTAATAAATCCTGGTAGATCCCTCTCTCATTCAGAGAATTGATATCAACTAATGTCAGAAAAATAATATTCATTCTTAAATTTCTTCAGACCAAACTGTTCTTTTAATATAATCGGTATACGAAATAATGATACGTACTACTTTCTGAGAAACATTCGGCATTGAATAATCTGCAACTGGTCTAAAATTTCTTTCCTTACCTACTTTTTGTTGTAAAACCTGCGTTAATCCCTGTAAAATACGTTCCGGAGATAAACCAACCATCATTACACTTGCTTCTTCCATTGCTTCCGGTCTTTCATGTGCCTGACGAATATTCAAAGCTCTGAAATTCAGAATAGAAGATTCTTCCGATATGGTTCCTGAATCTGATAATACAGCATATGCTCTTTTTTGCAGGGCATTATAATCATGGAATCCAAGTGGTTTTAAAAACTGAATTTCAGGACGCATTTCGATCTGCATTTTATCGATCATATTTCTTGTACGCGGATGCGTAGAAACAATGATAGGATAATTATATTTTTCTGCAATGGCATTCAGGGAATCCATCAATCCTCTGAAATTCTTTTCTGAATTGATGTTCTCTTCACGGTGAGAGGAAACCACAAAGAATTTACCTTCCTCTAAATTTAATTTTTCAAGAACATTTGAAGCTTCGATCTGAGGTAAGTAATGATTTAGAACCTCAAACATCGGCGACCCCGTTTTGATAATCCTGTCCGCAGGAAGCCCTTCTCTCAGCAGGTATTCTCTTGCAATATCTGAATAGGTAAGGTTGATATCTGCTGTATGATCTACAATCTTACGGTTGGTTTCTTCCGGTACCCTCTGATCAAAACATCTGTTCCCCGCTTCCATGTGGAAAATCGGAATATGACGTTTTTTAGCAGGAATGGCGCATAAACATGAGTTTGTATCACCCAAAACTAAAAACGCATCAGGATTTAATTCTTCTAATAACGGATCAATTTTAATCAGGATATTCCCGACGGTTTCTGTTGCCGTTTTTCCCGCCGCTTCCAGGAAATAATCGGGTTTGCGAAGTCCAAGATCTTCAAAGAAAATCTGGTTCAGTTCATAATCATAATTTTGTCCTGTATGAACGATAATATGTTCTATAGCTTCAGAAGCGTCCAAAGCCGATAATACTCTTGATAGTCTGATGATTTCCGGTCGTGTTCCCACCACCGTCATTACTTTTAGTTTTTTCATATTTCTTTTTTATAAGGCAAAAGTAGAAGGTAAAAAGGATTCTTACCTACCTTCTTTTGCTTTTAACAAAATTGCTCCAAAAATATTTTTAAGCTCAATACTTTCCTGTAATAACTCTTTAAAGGGTTCTGATGTATACCCTAAAGCACCTATAACTCTGAACCAATAATTAGATTCACGTGCTTCTTTTAATACAATCCTTATTTTATTAACAAAATCTGCTTTTGATGATGCACCTTGTGATTCCTCATAATTTGCACCTACTGAAGTTGAAGATTTTATCAATTGATATTTAATGACTCTTAATTCATCATTCGATGGCAAAGTACGTAAGAATTTTAATGTATTTACACTAAAATTAAAGGTTCGATCCAATAAATTATTTTCCTTCATATCCGGATATTTATTTCTTAAAACCTTCCTCCTTTTTACTTTACACTTTTTACTTTCTCCTTCAATAGCTAGACTTCCACAAAATAGGTATCAGCATCTTCAGGATTATACGCTTCATTGATCCAGAAGATGGTGTATAATTCTTCTTCGCCTATATTTTTGATATTGTGGGTGTACCAGATCGGCATATCCACATAAGCTGGTTCATTTCCATCAAGATAGAAATCTAAAACTTCATCTGTGTCAATTTTTCTTAACTGAATTAAAGCTTTTCCTTTAATTACCGCAAAACGCTCAATTTTGCGAGTATGGTAGTGATTTCCTCTTGTGATTCCCGGAACCGTTGTCGAGAACGAACATTGTCCCCCGATTCCCAATCTTATCACTTCCACAAATGCTCCACGAGGATCTGTATGTTGAGTGAATTTTACCGGATAATGGGTTTTATGATCTATATAAGAACGGTAGGTATTGAATAAATTATGTTCAAAAGTGCTGTTCAAAGCAGGAATCTCGCCATTATCCAGATATTTGGATCTGTATTCTTCCAGCAAAGCCAGTACTTCCGAAACTTTCTTTGTTGCTGTAGGCTCAATGAAAAGTTCTGCGTTGCTCTGTTCCGAACGGATCTCATCAATGATACGGCTGACCAGTTCCTGAACATAGATCAGCTTCACTTCACCGTCATTGGCAATGGCAGGTGTTTCATTATGGGTCAGCTGGTGGCAGAATGTAGCAATAAAGGAATTATAAAAAGGTTTTCCAAAGGCTCCGAAAACATTAGGAATGATAAGTCCTGTAACCTTACCTCCGTTTTCATCAGCCCATTTCACGATGGCTTCACGGCCTTCTCTTTTGGATTTACCATATAAGTTATCACGCTCTTCCTGTGTAGATGAGGAGATCAGAACATGTGCCTTTGAGCCGGTTCTTTTCAGGGAGTCAACCAGTTTGTGAGCCAGTGCAACATTGGTTTCATAAATGAACTGCTCACTTTCATGGCGGTTCATGGCAGCCAGATGCACGATTACGTCACAGCCTGAAACAAACTGATCCAATTGTGTCTCATCTTCAAAAAAACTTTTGTCAAAATCCACACGTTCGAATTCATCAGGGAATAATCCTAATGTATTATATAAATGACGGCCTACAAAACCGTTCTGTCCCGTAATTCCTATTTTTTTCATTGAGTTTCTTTTATATTGCTTTTATCTTGGTTGCCATACAAACTGCATCAGCATTTATTGATAAAATGGTCTAAATCAAATCTGTACTCATCCTGGATCTCTCCTATCGCGTAATCTGCGAGTACCAGAAGTTTACTGTTTTCTTCCAGACTTTGTATAGCTGTTATACAACCAGCCTTTACGTGAAGATAAGTCAGTTCCTTATCCGACAATTCGTATGTCTGTATTTTTAAATCCCTGGAAGGTTGTTCAAAATCATCCACTTCTATGACACAGATCTTAAAGCTCCCTTTCATGCAGGCAAACCAACGCTGCTCTACGGCATGCCCCTGCCAACCGCGGATAAAATCCGGCGATATATTTTCGATCGTATAGATCCTTTTGATCTGCGAAGCATCGAAATCATTGTTGTAGGTAATGATTCCTCTCTGGTCCTGATGTTTTTTACCTTCTAAGACTGCCATTTTAATTTACTTTTAATAAGGATATTGCATCACATCCTCACCGAAGACTTCTTTACGGATCAGCGGTAATTTGGAGATCAGTTTCTTTAATCCTTCAACTCCCTGCTGTTCAGTATTGTGTGAATGATAATCTTCGATCTTTGAAATATCTTCTTCTCCTTCGGAGAAATATTTGGCATAGTTCAGGTCACGGTTATCTGCCGGAACACGGTAAAAGTCTCCCATGTCTTCTGCTTTCAGCATTTCCTCACGGGTACACAATGTTTCGTATAGTTTTTCTCCATGACGGGTCCCAATTACTTTTACAGGAACTTCCTTTCCGGTAAGCTCGATCAAAGCCTGCGCAAGATCTCCGATGGTTCCGGCAGGAGCTTTATTTACAAACAGGTCTCCCGGATTGGCATGTTCGAAGGCAAACAGTACAAGATCCACCGCATCCTCCAATGACATGAAAAACCTGGACATATTCGGATCGGTCACCGTGATCGGTTCTCCTTTCTGGATCTGATTCAGAAATAAAGGAATTACAGAACCTCTTGAAGCCATTACGTTTCCGTAACGGGTAAGACAAACTACAGTATCCTTTAGATTTCTTGCTTCGGCAACGGCTACTTTTTCCATCATCGCTTTGGAAATTCCCATTGCATTGATAGGGTATGCAGCTTTATCCGTAGATAAACAGATTACTTTCTGTACTTTGTTGGCTGCTGCGGCACGGATCACATTTTGTGTTCCTTCCACATTGGTTTTTACAGCCTGCATCGGGAAAAATTCGCAGGAAGGAACCTGCTTCAATGCTGCCGCATGAAAGATGTAATCTACTCCACGGGTAGCCGGTTCTACAGAATTATAATCTCTTACATCCCCGATATAATACTTGATTTTCTCATTCTTGTACAGATTACGCATATCGTCCTGCTTTTTTTCGTCTCTGGAAAATATACGGATCTCACTGAAGTGATCGGTATGTAAAAAACGGTTCAGTACAGCTGTTCCAAATGAACCTGTACCTCCGGTTATTAGGAGGGTTTTATTAATGATTTCCATCAAGTAAATATTTAATTTTTAAAAGTTGTTGCTTAGGATTTTTTTTGTTTAAAATAAATTTTTGCGCCTCTAAACCAAGTGATGCTCTAATTTCTAATGGAATATTTTTTATTTTACAAATCTGAATTGATAATGAATTAATATTTGATTCATCCAATGTAAAACAATAATCAAAATATTCAGTGGGAATACCCTGCAATTTATACATAAGAACTGGTGTTCCTGATGCAAAATACTCCATCGTTTTGGATGGAAATGAGTATTTTGTAAATTCTTCAGGTTTTCTAGGATTTACAAGCAAAGAACAAGTTCTCTGTAAATTTAGAATTTCTGCCCTTGGCAATTGACCTAGGTATTTTATTCTCTTGTCATTATTTAAGAATGTCATAACTTCATCTACACCATCTCCAGCTCCACAAATTAATAATTCCATATTCTCATCCTCAATAATTGAAAATTGGGATAATAAATCTAATATACCATATCTTTTAGCTAGAGTGCCTGTATACAAAATTCTAAATTTATCTTCTTTAATTAAATGTTTCTGAATGATGTCATCACTGTAAATCCCTTCAATAACCTGAACTTTTGATTTGTCCAATCTTAGTCTAACTGCCATTTGCTCAGTCAGAAGTACAAAACAATCAATTTTAGAAAAAATTAATTTTCTAACAACAAAATCTTGAATTTTTAACATACATTTCTTTAAAAATGTATTTTCAGAGTTCATAAATTCAGGTAGATCAGGTATTATTAAAACTACTCTATTTGATTTATTAAGAATTTTATTACAATACACTGCTAACAAAAATGAAATATTCAAAGAATAAATTACAAATGTTGCATTTTTTAAATTGATTATTTCTTTATATGTAGCTATAAATCTTGAAAAGATCTTATAACCTTTTAAATTATTAAAGGGAACATTCTCAACTTTTATTCCCTCATAATCATCATTCTCAAATCTAATTTGCAATTGATTATACAAATTAGGATACGATCCAATAAAGGGTAAATTTAAAATTTTAATATCCTTGTTATAATGCTTAATTCCCTTTAAAAAAGACTTTTGAAGAGCGTCAGCAGCATTTTGTATTACTCCTTTAGAGTTTTGTAAAATAATTGGATGGATTTTTTCAGAAAAAATTCCTCCTAAAAATACAATTTTTGTTTTTTCCATTTACTCATTATTAAGCATACTATACAAAAAATCCAAGACGAAGAAGAACTAAATCCCCAATTAAATATAGATAAGTACATTTGTACAGTAAAAAATATAAAAATTAACAAATTATATATATTGGGATAATTCTTAAACCATTTATAAACAAGATTAAACATATAACCATTTACAAATGAGCAAATTACAATCCCAAGCAATCCGAAATCTACATACATAAGATATATATTTGTATAAAGAGCATTAAAATCTTGATTAAAGCCAATTTTAATAGGTATGAATGTTAAATTTCCATAAATACTATTTGCGGATGTATAATTAATCCCCAAAAAATTCAAACATGTTGAAAATATTTCGTCTAAACCTCCAAAATATAATCTAAAAATTGTATTATCTATTACATAATCGTTATTAGTCAACCCATAATCAAGAGCATTTATTGAACCTATATTATAAATTATTGACTGTTCTAATAATATTTCATTCCCACTTATTATGTTTGCTAAACTAATTTCAAAGATACCTCTCCTAAAATTGACAAAGTAAATTGATAAGCAATATAAAAAAGCTACTAATAGTGTTAAAATTGAAACAGTATATCTAGAAGTAGAAATTTTAAAATAATATTTTTTTGTTAAGAAAATTAATAAAATATACAAAGAGGTTTCCACCAAAAAAAATCTTCCAGCTCCGATATTAGAAAAAAGATAACAATAAATTATACATAGGATTGACAAAATATTTAGTTTTTCAAAGACTAGGCTTATTGCAAAATATAAAACACAAAAAATTGCAAGTGTTTCAAAATAATAATTATATATAAAAATCTCACCTGTTGAACTAAATAGGGGGCCTACAAAAAATCTATATAATCTAGCACCTTCTGCTCCATAAGCAAGTACTACTTGCTGATATTTTAAATAATATTCTCCTATTTGATATATACTAATTAACAAAATAATTAAAATTATTTTGTTTCTTCTTATTGTTGAAGTACTTTGTAGAAATTTTGATAAATCAAGTTTATTTTTTTTTACATTAATACTATTTTTTGCTAAAGATCCCAGTAAAAAAAAAGTTAAAGACAAAAGAACTATTAAATATGTAGAGTCTTTAACTTCAAAAAGATTATAAGGATTAATTGATGATATTAATAAATTTACACACCAAATTATAAAGAACCCATTAAGAACTTTTCTTTGCAATGTGTCCGAAAATATCATTTTATTAAGTAATAATATAAATATTAAATAACAAATAATTACAAATATCATAGTTTTAAATTATAAAACATTTTTATGTTTTCAAAATATGAAAAATTTCCTAATATCCATGACTCATCTTTATCCCACCATTTTAACTTCTTTAAAATTTCAATTTCATTATTTGTAAATCTATAACGAATTAATTTTGCAGGTACCCCTCCTACAATACTAAATGGCTCTACATTTTTTGTCACTATAGAGCCCGCTGCTATAATAGCTCCATCTCCAATCTCTATGCCTCCAATAATCTTAACATCCTCACCGATCCATACATCATTTCCTATATTTAGGAAAATATTATTTTCCTTATCTAAAAATAATGTTTCCTCAAACAACTGCCTGTCCGTATACGTAAATCCAGCTTGTTTTAATAATGAAAAAAATGCTGGATGTGTACTTACAAAGTCCTTTGAAGGATGTGTATATGGTAACAGTTTTACGTTTTGGGCAATCGAACAGTATTTTCCAATTTTGGTATTAGGTAAACTAATATTATTTCCTAAATAAGTTGCAAAACCAATTTCTGTATTTGGAATAAAACATTTTTTACCAATTTTATTATTTCCACGAAACAAAGTTGACTTTGTAATAACAATATCACTCTTAATGTGAATATTTTTTCTCTTTAAATAAATTTTATATATAAAAGTTATTAAATATCTAATTATTTTTTTTATCATAGGTTTTTAAATATACTTAATTGATAGTTAGGATTATAAAATTCATCTATGATACTATAACAATTAACCTTTATTTGTTCTATATCTTTAAAATACTTTTGTTGCCAATAAATAACAGTTTTTTTCAAATCATCAACATCATCCCTGACAAAAAAACTACCTGAGAAATTATCCTTGATAGCTTCAAACTCTGGCATTTGATTATTAAAATCATTATGGGTTATACAAGGTGTTCCGTACACAAGGGAATGTATCGCGGTTAACCCTATATTACCAGGTGATACAACACTTACAGCATTATATATTAGTTCACCAATTTTTTCTTCATCATAACATCCTCCATAAAACCAAACATTATTTTGTAAATTATACTTTTCAACTATAAGTTCTAGCTTAACATTTTCATTATCTTTTCCTATTACTACAAAATTAAATTCATATTCAGTATCTTTTAAATCTCTTAAAACATTAAGTATTAAATCGATTTTTTTTATTTTTTGAATACGTCCAATATACAGAAAAACAGGCTTTTTATTATGAAAATAGTTTGTATAAATATTAGTAAAAGTCATCTTATCCCTTATTTTCACTTGTTTCTCATAGTTTAAGGAATTATATATTACTTGCAATTTATTTGAATCAAATCCTAGATTAATCATTTTATTTTTAGAATAATTTCCATATAGTAATATTTCATCAGAAATCCGATAAAATAAAATATTGTAAAATCTTGAAAAGAGATTCATTGGCTTGTATAAACCATGCGTCCAAATAGCTGTTTTAACTCCCATTATTTTACTTAATATTAATATAAACCAATTAGAAATATAAAAACTATCTCCATATAAAATTATATGTGTATATCTATTTCTTAATATTGTTTTTAACGCTCCGACTTGCCAAATGAAATATTTAAAAAATCTTTTATTTTTAAATATTCCTTTAAAACCTTTTAAATCATCAACATTCATTTTTTTTATATCTGGAGCCCAATCTAAATGATCACCAAAATAAAAATCTATATCAAGTTCTTGATCTAATTTTTTAAAGATAGCCTCACGGTAATGTTGAGGAAAATTATATATCAAGGCATATTTCTTTAATTTCATAATTTTATCTTATTGTTAAAGATTCTGTTTATTATTTTAATTTCCTCTACTTTAAATATCTTCAAGAAAATTATGTATAAAAGCATTCCAATGAAAGTGGTTCCAAAAATTATTGTATACTGAGAATCTGAAAATATTTTTATAAAAAAATGTATTATAACAAATGATAATGAACCAAAAAAAATCTTACTACTTGATTGTAACTGATAAATTCCTGAGTATTTTAAAATTTTGCCTGGATAATAAGAATTAATAAAGTAGTGCACAATTGTACTGATTAACTCTGCAATCGCTACATAGTAAATCCCGAATGGAATAGCTATAATTAAAAATGATACTCTAATTATTATTTTAAATATTTGTTGGTTCAAAACTAGCCTTGAATAACCTAATGCATATAATACATTTATATTTATACCTGACAAAATTGTTATAAATCTAGCAATAGCAAAAATTTGCATAATAGGTACAGCCATTAACCATTTATCTGTAAGCAACAATTTAATGATAGGTTCTGCTAAAAGCGATAATAAAAGAAAAACTGGCAACAAAAATAAGGTACTATATTTATATACTTTTAAAAATTCTTTTTTAACACCTTCAATATTATTAGAAAATTTTGAAAATATCGGTAATAAAACACTATCTTGTATTGAACTAAAAGTATTAAAAACAACATCAGTAAATTGAGTACCTCGCGTATAATAACCAACTGATTTGACATCATATATTTTTGCTATAAATATTGTTGAAAAATTATTAACTATATTGTTTAATAACGAACTATACAAAATATTGGAACCAAATTTATATAGTTCGACTATGGAATTATGTGAATATGAAAATTTCATAGTATATTTTTTTATACATACAAAAGCAATCAAGGTAAATAATGACTTCAAAATTATCTGTCCAATTAAAGCCCAAATACCATATCCAAAATACGCTAGAATAATAGCTATTATTCCACTTATTAAACTACTAAATAAGTTAACCTTAGCCATAGATTTAAAATCTAACTTAATACTTAAATCTGTTTGTATTACAGCATAAAGACTGTTAATGATCAAACTTAATCCTACTACTTTAATATATAAGGCTAGATTAGGTATACTGTAAAAATTTTCCACAATAGGAGAACAAAAAAACAATAATATATAGCATAAAACTCCAATACCCACATTAAAAATAAAAACCGAATTAAAATCATCAACAGTTCTATTTTGTTTTTGAATTAAAGCTTTTGTAAAACCTGAATCAATAAAAATCTGCAAGAACGAATTAATTACAAGTATTACACCAATAATACCATATTCTGATGGGTCTAAAAGCCTAGCTAGTACTATTCCTATTACAAATTGTATAATTTGGATAGAAAACCGTTCAAGAGCACTCCATAAAAAACTTTTTCCTATACTCATATATCAATCATTACCAAACAAGTCTCTAGTATAAACTTTAGACAGTACATCTGCAAGCTCCGCTGAATTTCTATTAGAAATAATAACATCACATTCCTGCTTAAAAGAAACCAAATCTTTAGTAACTTTCGATCCGAAGAAGGTTTCTTCTTCCAAAACAGGTTCATATACAACTACTTCTACCCCCTTTGCTTTAATACGTTTCATAATCCCCTGAATGGCTGAAGCACGGAAATTATCAGATCCAGCCTTCATAATTAAACGATAAATCCCCACTCTTTTTGGATTTTTTGCCAAGATAGAATCTGCTATAAAATCTTTACGGGTGCGATTCGAGTCTACAATAGCCTGAATAATATTATTGGGCACCGATTCATAATTTGCCAACAATTGTTTGGTATCTTTAGGCAGACAGTAGCCACCATATCCAAAAGAAGGATTATTGTAATGAGATCCAATACGAGGATCTAGTCCTACTCCTTCAATAATCTGTCTGCTGTCAAGATTGTGAATCTGCGCATAAGAATCCAACTCATTAAAATAAGCCACTCTTAAAGCCAAATAGGTATTTGAAAATAATTTTATAGCTTCCGCTTCTGTAGAATCAGTAAATAAAGTTGGTATATCTTTTTTAATAGCTCCTTCTTTTAACAAATTAGCAAAGGTTACTGCATTATTACTTTGCTCACCAACAATTATACGCGATGGATGCAAATTATCATACAGTGCATGCCCTTCACGCAAAAATTCCGGAGAGAAAATAATATTGTGAAAATTCAATTTCTCTTTTAATCCTTTGGTAAATCCTACCGGAACAGTAGATTTTATGATGACTACAGCTTCTTTATTATATTTCATCACATCCTTCACAACTTCTTCGACACTGCTAGTGTCAAAATAATTGGTTTTAGGATCATAATCTGTGGGCGTTGCCACAATAACAAATTCTGCATTTTTATAAGTCTCCTCCTTATTAATTGTCGCTTTAAAATTCAAATTTTTATGTAACAGAAAATCAGAAATTTCAGCATCTTCTATAGGTGATATCTTATTATTTAACATCTCAACCTTCCCCGATATAATATCTAAAGCTACTACTTCATGGTTCTGTGCCAACAGCATAGCATTGGATAACCCTACATAGCCTGTACCTATAATTGCAATTTTCATTTATTTTTTCTTTTATTATAATCTTCTGTTTAAATCTGTTTTTGGTAAAATTCCTTTCACATCATAAATCACACCATTCGGTTGCAAAAATTGACGTAACTTCATATCTAGGAACTCATGATGGGCAACAGTGAGGATTATTGCATCAAACCCTATTTTGAATGCTTCATTCATCTCCTTATTATTAAGATCAGAATAACATTCTATTCCGTATTCCTCCTGAACCTCTTCTGGATTAGCCCAAGGATCATAAGTCATCACTTCAACGCCATATTCACCAAGTCCGGTAATCACATCAACTGCCTTGGAATTTCTGATATCAGGACAATTTTCTTTAAAAGTGATTCCAAGATTTAGGACTTTAGCTCCTTTTACTTTAATGTCACTTTTGATCATCAGCTTTACAACCTGAGCTGCGACAAATGAGCCCATAGAATCATTTAGTCTTCTGGCTGCCAAAATCAATTCTGAATAATATCCTACATCCTGAGCTTTTTGGGCCAGATAAAAAGGATCTACTCCGATGCAATGCCCTCCAACCAATCCTGGTTTAAATGGTAAAAAGTTCCATTTTGTACCGGCAGCCGCTAATACATCATGGGTATCAATATCCATCAGAGAAAAGATTTTAGCCAGCTCATTCATAAAGGCTATATTAAGATCTCTCTGTGAATTTTCAATCACTTTTGAAGCTTCTGCCACTTTTATGGTAGGAGCCAGATGCGTCCCTGCCAAAATCACGGATTGATATAAATTGTCAACAATTCTTCCAATTTCAGGGGTAGAGCCTGAGGTAACTTTCACTATTTTTTCTACCGTACGTTGTTTATCTCCCGGGTTGATTCTTTCCGGTGAATATCCGGCAAAGAAATCCTCGTTAAATTTAAGACCCGAAACTTTCTCTAAAACCGGCACACATTCTTCCTCCGTCACTCCCGGATATACTGTAGATTCATAGATCACAATATCTCCTTTTTTCAAAACCTTTCCTACAGTTTCGGAAGATTTGTATAATGGAGTCAGATCAGGACGGTTATGCTTATCAATAGGAGTAGGAACCGTGATCACATAGATATTAGCTTCTCTGATCTCGTCCAGATTTGCTGAGCAATACAATCCAGCCTGTAATTCAGTTTTTTTAAGAGGATTTTCCTTAACAAGAACCGCCTGCAACATCTCGTCTTCTACTTCTAAAGTAAAATCCTTGCCTTCGTTGAGTTCCTCAATTCTTCTTTGATTAATATCAAACCCAACAACAGGGTATTTTGTAGCAAACAATCTCGCTAACGGCAAGCCTACATATCCTAATCCTATAACTGCAATTTTATTTATTTCATTCATTTTGTGTTTCAGAATTAACTATTAGTATATTATAGGTAATTTCTACCATTTATGGTTTCAAAATTTTCTGCCACCATTTCTTTTTTTCTTTGGATGAATATCCGTATCCATACCCGTAGTTATATCCATATCCTCCTTCCGTATTACTTACATCATTCAGAACAAAACCTACATTTTTGATTTTTCCTTCATGGATCTGTTTATTGGCAAAATCCACCAGTTCCTTAGGAGTATATTCCGAACGGGCAACATATACTACTACATCTGCCACATCTACAATAAGGAAAGAGTCTGTTACTAACATCATTGGAGCAGTATCCAGTACGATATAATCATAACGATCTTTAAGGGATTCTACCAGTTCCTGATACCTTCCGTTACTAAGAAGATCCGTAGGATTAGGGGCTATTGTTCCGGAATAGATCACATCACAGTGCGGATTGAATGTGGTTCTATGGATAATTTCCTCAGCTTTTAATTCCGGATCATACATATATTCCGTAATCCCTTTCAGTCCTTTTCTGCTTTCATTATACCTTTGTAACTGTGGATTTCGGATATCGGAACCGATTATGATCACTTTTTTTCTCGGTGTGGCCAAAGTTAGCGCCAGGTTCACTGAAGTAAAAGTCTTTCCTTCCCCTTTTACACTTGACGTTACAAAGATCACATGTCCTTTACTATCTTTAGGCAACATGAAATTGATATTGGTGATCAGGATACGGAATGCTTCCGCCATCGGACGCAGATCATTCACCTGTACCACATCAGATTCCTCATCACTGATTCTCGGAAGCTCTCCGATAACAGTTGCTCCCCTTAACAGTTTTTCCAGGTCTCTTTTAGACTTGATCTTATCGTTGAATAATTCGATAAGATAAATAACTACAAATGGAATCAAAAGTCCGATAATAAGTGCACCTAAGTAAATGATTTGCTTTTTAGGAGAAACCGGTATCCTAGCAGTCAAAGGATCATCTACAATTCTTGCTTTAGGGGCAGCAATCGCAAGAGAAATTGCCGCTTCCTCTCTTTTCTGTAAAAGCAAAAGATACAGCTGTTCTTTGATATTCTGCTGTCTCTCAATACTTCTGAACATTTTTTCCTGCACCGGTATTTTGGAAATACGGCTGGTAATTTTGTTCTGCTCTGCAAGAAGATTATTTCGTTTGATCTGTAGTCCTGAACGGGTTTTCTGCAAACTCTGAACAATAGAATTCCTCATGCTGTTGATCTGTCTCGTTACATCCTGAACAACGGGATTGGCAGGTGTTGAGCTTTCCAACAACCTGTTTCTGTCAACAACTAGTTGATTATATAAAGCAATATTATTAGTTGTTGCAGCATCCGTAAGTCCCACATTCAAAGGCAATACCTGATTAGAGTTCTGATTGCTCATATATCCCAACAGACTGTTCACCAATTCCAACTGACTTTCATTCTCGATCTGTTCCTGTTTTCCATTGGAAATACTTTGCAGGCTGATCTGAGCTTCGGATTCTATATCTGCAATATTGTTTTCAACTTTAAAGCTTTCTTTCTGGTTCTCCACCTGACCTAATTCATCAGCAATAATTCTGATCCTGTCTTCAATAAAGTCAGCTGTCTTCTGAGCTTCCGAATTTTTATCAAGACGGGCATCGCGGTTATAGTCGATTGCCAGTCTTTTTAGTACATCCTCAGCTTTTTCAGGAACTGAATGATTCATACTGAGCAGAAGTACCGTAGTATCATCTCCTACCAGACTCACATTTAGTTTTGATAACAAACCCAAAGTACGGCTCATACCACTCATGAACTGCATTTTATAATTTCCGTCACTTTCTTTACTGAAATCATACTTAGGGTTCTTCTGGATAAGATAAGTCCCGAAGGGTAGTGATAGAGTTTTCCCGAATCCTGTTACTATTTTCTTAGCCAGGAATTCTGAGTTTAACGTAATTTTATCCCCCTCCAACTTAACCTGAATAGGTTCAGCGGGAAATTTTGCTTTCTGATTTTCGTTAATCACACGAACAATAAAAGGTGATGTTTCTTTATAGAGCTCCGTGTCTTTAATATTTCCTTCCCTGAAAATGGAAGTCTCAATACCCAGCTCCCTTACCACAGAAAGCATGAGTTTTCTGGATTTAAAGATCTCTATTTCATTATCTACAGAATTGGTAGACATACTTCCCAGCCCACTGATTTCTGAAATCACAGACATATCAGGCTGTGAAGAGGTAGACTTCTTCACCTCTTTAACTAGTATGGTGGATTGTGTATTGTAAACAGGAATAGTATAACGGAGAAAAAACCATGCAACAATGACCGCTGCCACGGCTCCCAAAATAAACCAATACCATCTCCTGATATACGGTTTAAGCAAATCCCTTAGATCAAGCTTCCCTTCTTCCTGCAGTTGTTCTGATGTCCCGTATTCCATATTATTATTTTCTGAAAATAAGCGTGATTAAAGCAATAGCTACCGATGCCACCGAAATATAGATCCCTGCATTAGGGTTCAGACGAGACGCTCTTTCTCTTGTTTTATTGGCAGGCACAATGATCTGGTCATTTTGTTTGATGTAATAATATGGTGAATTTACAAAGTCCGCAGAGGTAAGGTCTAATGTCTGGTGCTCTATTTTTCCATCGGTATTACGGATCACAATCACCTTATCTTTAAGTCCATAGATTGTAGCATCTCCGGCAAAACCTAATGCCGTCATGATTGTAGCATTACCTCCGTCCGGAATGAAATATGTTCCGGGTTTGTTCACTTCCCCAAGAACAGTAATCTTAAAGTTTGTTAATTTAATATTTACAGTAGGATTTTTAATATAAGTCGTTAACTGATCCACAAGTTTTGCTCTCAGATCCTCTACATTCAGGTCTGTGGTATTGATATTCCCTAAAACCGGAAAAGAAATATTTCCGTCGGAATCTATGGTATAAGTAGGTCCTGATGTAGGAATTGCCTGTGGCTGATTATTAGAACTTGGAAGTGTATATTGTGTAATGGTAGAATTGGATGAATAATTCTGGTTGAAAGGTGCTACCACATCCATATCTTTTGCGGATACCGTAATGATCAGCTGATCTCCGGGCTGTAAAGTATTTCGGCTGTTTTTAGCAGAATTTTCCAGTGCTATACTTTCTATATTCTTCATGTAATTGATTTCCTGCTTCTGATTGCTAGCACAAGAAAAAAACACCATGCTTAAAGCAGCATAAATAAAATATTTAAAATTCATTCTAGATAATTTTTACAAAAATAGGATTATTATTTTTAGTGAAGATTTACTCTATAACGTTATTTGTACGTATCAACGTTTTCTTCAGAATATTTATCAAGCACCTCAAATTCCGAATTATTACTGATAAATTCAGGAACAATGGTTTTGAGAATCTTTACTACCTGAAGCTTATCCCTTTTTACTGCAGAAGTAATGATCTGTTTGCACAAAAGCTCTACTTTCTCAAATTCCATGGTAGGATCCTTGGAAATCATTATTTTCTCATGATGGGTAGGAATAGTCGTAGTATTATCACTTAAGAGTTCTTCATAAAGTTTTTCTCCGGGTCTTAAGCCTATAAAGGTAATTTTGATATCAATATCCGGTACAAAACCTGATAATTTGATCATTCTTTTAGCCAGATCCAATATTTTCACAGGCTCTCCCATATCAAATACATAGATCTCTCCTCCATTCCCCATCGTTCCCGCCTGAAGTACAAGTTCGCAAGCCTCCGGAATCGTCATAAAGTAACGGATAATATCAGGATGGGTGATCGTAACCGGACCTCCCTTCTCAATCTGCTTTCTGAAATGAGGAATAACCGAACCGTTAGATCCCAATACATTCCCGAAACGTGTAGTGATAAATTTAGTCGTATTTCCTGCAGAATTTTGCAGTGATTGAACAAACAGTTCAGCCGCTCTTTTTGAAGCTCCCATTACATTGGTAGGATTAACGGCTTTATCTGTAGATACCATCACAAAACGGTTCACCTTATATCTTTTGGAGAGAAGTGCCAGATTTCTGGTTCCCAAAACATTCACAAAGATTGCTTCATGGGGATTCTCTTCGATCAACGGAACGTGTTTATATGCCGCAGCATGGTAAACCATGGAAAACTGATAGGTTTGAAATAATTTTTCTAATCTATAATTATTGGAGATATCAGCCAGTACGAATTTAAACTTCTGATCAGGAAACTTTTCAAGCAACTCCAGTTCCAGTTCATATAGTGGAGATTCGGCCTGATCCAGCACCACAATAAGTGAAGGATTGAACTGCGCCACCTGTCTCACTATTTCACTACCGATAGATCCTGCACCACCTGTGACCAGAACTTTTTTGTCAGTATGTCTTTTTTTAACCTCTTCACTTTCTATTTTAATCGGCTTACGGTTCAGAAGGTCTTCGATTTGAAGCTGACTGATTCCGCCTACAAGATCACTGTCCCTCATCTTACTCAGCGTAGGAGCTTTCAGTACTTTAAGTTCGTTATCCAAAGCCAGAGTCATCCATTCTTCGATCTCCTGCTTGGTCATGATCTCTCTGATGATCAGAACTGCATCGAAACGTTTTGCTATATTGCTGTTTCTTAAAACCTGATGTTTATTGTAGATCTTATGCCCCAATAATAAGGCTTTATTGGAATCCGATCTTCCGGTAAGAAATCCTGCTAATTGGTAAGGATAATTCGGGTTGTGCATAATAGCCCGTGCAATGGATACGGATGCATCACCTACCCCTACAACAGCCACCCTTACTTTAGAGGATGACCCTTTTATATCAATCAGCATATTAAAGAACTGCTTGGTCACCATTCTGAAGAACAGCATCAGAGAAACTGATATCAGAAAATACAGAAATAGATTGGGATATAAATACAGTGATTTACCCAATATCATTTCCGAAATGTAATTGATAACAAGAAGCGTCAGAAGAGTACTTCCTGACGAAAGGATAATCTTGAAAAAATCAAAAAATGTGGAATGTCTGATAATCCCTGCGTATGTTTTGAAAACAAACATAAACAGGATATTAATCATAACAAGAACCAATCTTTTTTCCGTACGATACTCCGGAAAATTGACCTTTACTTCCAAATTCTTCAGAAATAAATAAGAAAGAAGTATGGAAGACATGATAATTAAAACGTCAATAAAGATGACAAACCACCTCGGCATATATCTCAATTCCGTGATCTTTACGATATTATCACCATTATAGAGGGCACCGAAGGCATCATACAACTTTTTCATTCAACATCAAGTGAGCTTATTAATTGTGTAAAGATAATGCAATTAAAATAATTAATTACAATATGCTATTTATTTTTATCTTTTGAGACAATCAGAAATATATTTATACATCTGTAGGTTAACACATTGGTCCAGCAGTGCATAATTTATACCAAAATAGTCTATTGTTTATTTTTTTACAAATTTAATTAAAAAATCTATAAAAGCCACATTTCACAACTAAACTCCTAAAGCAATCTTTAGGAGTTTAAGAAAATTTTTATAGTAATTTCGAAATTAAGCGATTTTTTTTCTTTTTGCGTATATTATTATTCCTGCTGCTGCAAGGACCAATACCGGAATGTACTGATCTATAGGTGCGGTATCTCCGGGAGTACCTGGAAACACTTCATCGTCTTCAGCATCAGTTTCCGCGGTTTCCTGATAGACATAAGGATTCTCATTTTCAGACTGTTCCTGCGCAAATATTCCGCCAGACAGCACGATCAAACCTGCTATGATTATTTTTTTCATATAAAATGTTTTTTTATTTAATTAATTTTTTTGTGTACTCTTTTCCCGCTGATACAGCCTTCAAAATGTATAGTCCTTTGACATCTAGTTTGAAGCGTGTCTCTTTAGCATTCACTACAGATTGGCTGATTTTTCTTCCCGATGCATCATACACTTCTATTTTATCAATATTTTTGTTGTTTCTGACTACATATTCCTCCCCGTCTTTGAATACTTCAAAACCTGCATCATCCGTTTCACTTACGGCAAGTACGTTAAGGGGTTTGTATACAATTTCAAATCTGTTTGCCAGTTCTCCTGCATTGGCAGAGAAAGTATAACCCCCGTCTTGTAAATTGGTATAAGTTCCCAATACTTTATCATGAATATATACAGCCTGACCATTATCAAAGATTCCCTCTTTCTTAACCAACGAGATCACGAAATTACCTGCTTCAAAATGCTTTGTTGTTACCGGTACAATATCATTGATGTTAAAATCACCTCTACCCTGAATCACCAGTTTATGTGCATCCGCTAATGTGTAGAAAGCATCCGAACCTGTTGCCAAAGCTTTAGAATCGTATTGATCATAAGCTGCTGAAGCCTGAGCAAGATATGCTACCGCAAGTGTATTCTGTGTATTGTATGAAGAACTCAGTCTTAACCAGAATTTACCCTCTGATGTGGTGTTCGTTTTGTTAAAGAATGCTCCGTCTGTCCCTACTCTCATATCATTCGTGAAAATAAGGGAAGTATCTGCCGGATTAATTGCTTTCACTATGAACCCTTGTCCGATGGAAGCCACATTATTAGCTGGTATACCTGCAATATTAGGCGCAGGAACCCAAACCTGTGTTGCAGGATTATAGGTAGCATATCCAATATTAGTTGTAGATGCCCCTCCCTGCGTAGTCACAGAGTTGCTTGTATTATCCCAGAAATAGAATGTGTTGGAAATTCTTGCTGAGTTGGCAGTATAAAAAGCGGTAAGGTCCAGATTAGAAGAATACGGATTTCCGATAAGATTGAATCCGTTACCTACTACGGAAAGCGGTTTTGTATAAGGTCCATTATTCGGAGCTCCTGTGAAGGTAAGTGCAGCATTAGGCACCGGAGTTTTAATAGAATACCCTGTTCCTACCGTTGATACCGTAGAAGCAGCATTAACGAAATAATCCGTAGCCGTATCATACTGTGTAATGAATGACGGAGTATTTCCCGGACCATATATAGCAGTCAGATCCTGATTGGCAACCGGTGAAGACCAGAAAGTATATTTATCAACAACGCTTAATCCGTTTTTCAGGACTTTGAAAGATCCGGTATAATTTACTGTAGATCCGTCTCTTTGAATAAAGTTACCTCCGTCTTCTACAGTAATATTTTCCGCATCAACACTGTTTCCGGAAGTAACTTCAAGAATTCCTCCGTCTTTAACGATAATATTTTTAGCTGTAAAAGAAGGGTTTACAGTGGTTGAATAATTACCTGTAATAACAACATTTGTATTGGCAGTAGGCGGAGTTGTCCAGTTGGAACCATTCCATACCGATGAACATAAAACCTTTACATCATCTATTCTCCATGGCGATGTAGTGCTCGATTCTTTTCTGAATCTTATATATACCACGGGAGATGATGAATAAGCAGATAGATCTATTGTACATGCAGTAACTCCTCCCGAACTGGTATTAGAATGAGTATATGTGCTTACTTGGCTAAACCCTGTTGTTTGGTCCACTGTAGAAACTTCTACATACAATGTTTTTGCCGTAGCATTGGTTGTTCTTGATAAATTAAAAGTAAGTTGTGTAGGATAAGATACCGCCGATGTCGTAATAGAACCGGTATTCACAGACATATCCGCATATCCCGGAGTATAGGAAATTCCTGTTCCTGAAGTTAGCCATCCTGACGGTTGTGTATTGGATGAGAAGTTTTCACTCATACAAGTTGCTGCTACGCTCGCTGATATTACAGTTCCTGTTGCCGCAACACTAGGAGTGAATTCCGCCTCCGGAAATAGTCACATTCCCTGAATAACTTCCTGCCGTAAGACCAGCTTTTAAACGAAGGTAGATATTCTGTCCTGCGAAGTTATCTCCTGAATAACCTATAATTTTAGTATCTGCAAAATCATTGGTATTGGTAAGAGACACTTCATAATCAGCAGGTGCGGTTACCACAACATCAGAACCATCCAGATTACTTCCGGAAGCCGTGATTGACTGGCTGGCTGAAGGACCGTTTCCTTCCACGTATGTGAATGGAGCAAAAGTACCATTAGCGATAACAGCAGGTGAAGAGGAAGAATATGTAGTTGTCGTAAAATTATCTACATAAAGCGTTGCTCCTGTTCTGTAAATTTGAATCTTATTAACTGCTGAATTATTAACATTGATCGTGCGTGTGGAAGTACTTGTCCCTACTGTAAAAGGCGATCCCGGAGCAGCAGTCCAGGTCTGACCATCATCTTCGGAAATATTTACCTGATAGCTACCGGAAGCTGTAGAAGCAACAATTGTAAAACTTATAGTTCCTACTCCTCCCGTTAATGTAGGTGTAATGATTTGTGCTGCTGTAGCACTTCTGATCTGTGCAGACTTAGTTCCTGCGGTAGCTCCGGTAGTTCCGGAAATTACATCTTTAATTTGCCACGAACCACTGCTTAGAGTTACAGATGTCAGATTCGAATTGTAACTTCCGGGCAGGCCTGTTTCAAAACTTTCAGTGATTTGTCCCCAACTCCATAGAGAAAATAGAGTCATGAAAAACATCAGCGATGTTTTCCCAGAGAATAATTTTTGTTTCATAACTTGTTTACTTTTTTGACAAAACTATTCTTTTTTTTGATAAGAAAGTCAGCCCCAAAATTACAGTTATGTTAAGTTTTAGTCTAAATCCCTAATACTGTCCAGTATCTCATCATATTCAAAGCCTTTATTCATCAAATATTTTATGGTTTTTGATTTTCTTTGATAGTCTTTTAAATTTATATGCTGTGAATAATGATTTTTAAAAATTTTCTTCAAGGTCTTTTGATAATCCGCATCATCGATCTCATCAAAACACTTATTGATCAGCTTTTCAGGGATTTGTTTTTGTTTGAGATGCACACGGATCTTATTCCTTCCCCAGTTTTTTATATAAAACTTTCCCCGGATATAGCTTCTGGTAAATCTTTCTTCATTTAAATAATTTTCTTTCAGAAGGTAGAGGATGATCTCATCTTTGGCCTCCGGGATCAGTAAAAATTCTTTCATTTTCTGCTCCACTTCGGCATGACATCGATCCTGATACACACAATAGTTCACCAGTTTCTGTTTGATTTCTTCAAAAGTGAAAGACTTCTTCTCCATAGATAAAAAAAGAATGAGCAAAAGCCCATTCTTTATATTTTAATTTATTGTTGTTATTAATAGTTGAATAAAGCTTTACCTTCCATTAATTCATTTACTCTTTTTCTTACTGAAGTAATCACTTCTTCAGATTTAATGTTATCCACTACTTCAGAGATCAGTTCTGCAATGGTTTCCATATCCTGCTCTTTCAAACCTCTTGTAGTGATCGCGGCTGTTCCTAATCTTATACCTGATGTGGTGAATGGTGATTTATCATCGAAAGGAACCATATTTTTATTACATGTAATATCTGCCTGAACCAAAGCTTTCTCGGTTTCTTTACCGTTTACCCCTTTATTTCTAAGGTCTATAAGCATCAGGTGATTATCTGTTCCGCCACTTACGATATCAAATCCTCTGCTGATCATTGCTTTTGCTAAAGCCTGAGCATTGGATCTGACCTGTTTAGCATACGTTTCGAACTGAGCATCCAAAGCTTCTCCAAAAGCTACGGCTTTCGCAGCAATCACATGCTCCAAAGGACCTCCCTGAATTCCCGGGAATACCGCTCCGTCCAATACCTGGCTCATCATTTTGGTCTCTCCTTTCGGTGTCTTGTGACCGTAAGTGTTTTCAAAATCTTTACCCATAAGGATCATTCCTCCTCTTGGACCTCTTAACGTTTTGTGGGTTGTAGTGGTTACCACATGACAATGATCAAATGGAGAATTCAACAATCCTTTGGCAACCAGACCTGCAGGGTGTGCAATATCCGCCCAAAGTGTTGCTCCTACCTCATCTGCCACTTCTCTGAATTTTGCATAATCCAGATCTCTGGAATACGCGGAGAAACCTGCAATGATCATTTTCGGTTTTTCTCTTAATGCCACTTCTCTCATCTGATCATAATCGATCAAACCTGTTTCCTGTTGTACTCCGTAAGAAACTACGTCATACTGAATTCCTGAGAAGTTAACCGCTGAACCGTGGGTAAGGTGACCTCCCATGGAAAGATCCATCCCCATAATTTTATCTCCAGGTTTAAGAACAGCAAGATAAATAGCTGCATTAGCCTGTGATCCTGAATGCGGCTGCACATTGGCATATTCAACTCCGAAAAGCTCTTTTGCTCTGTTGATGGCTAAAGATTCAACCTCATCTACTACTTCACATCCCCCATAATATCTTTTTCCGGGATATCCTTCCGCATATTTGTTAGTCAATACACTTCCCATTGCTTTCATCACATTGTCAGAAACAAAGTTTTCTGATGCAATCAGCTCTAATCCGTGACTTTGTCTTTGTCTTTCTTTTTCAATAAGGTCGAAAATTATGTCCATCTATATAAGTTTTGAGATTTTCCACCCCAAATGTACGGATTTTCCCCCTAGATTTTAGTATAGAAAAATATGATTTTGGAATTAGGTTTTGAAAAAACATTCAACCATTTATCTATTCTATATTTTCCTGAACGAATATCTTACTGTATTTTTTAATTAGTTCCCGTACAGTTCTGAATTCGTTCATCATTCCCTCTTCTGTTCCTACAGCTTTTGCAGGATCCGGAAAATTACAATGATATTTTTGAGCTTTTGTCGGAAAATATGGACAATTTTCTTTTGCATTATCACAAACTGTGATGACAAAATCAAATTCAATGTTACTATATTCATTAATGTTGTTAGAGGTGTGTCCGGAAATATCAATTCCGTCCTTTTTCATAGTAGCAATTGCTCTTGGATTAACACCATGAGTTTCAATTCCTGCACTATAAACTTCTGCTTTATCTTTTGTGAAAAATTTCAGGTATCCTTCTGCGATCTGGCTTCTGCAACTATTTCCTGTACAAAGCACTAAAATTTTGCTCTTCATATTACAAATAACCTAATGATAGTATAATACAAATTAATTTTTCCTTCATGATTAACAGCATCCTGAATTTGGAGAACAGCAAGATTCCTGATTATTGAGTTCCGCCAAGCTTATTTTTTGTTTTTGAGGAGATATCCCACATGCCTCATTGCCCAAACAAGCTGTCATCCGATTTTGCAATACAAAGTTTTTACCATTAAAATCTAAATCATATTTTCCTATGGTCTCATTTTGATATTCAACTTCTATTTCAAAATCCTCTATTCCCAGTTTCTCTTCAGAAAGATTAATGATATGTAATAATTTTCCCGGTTTTAAACGATGTTCAAAATCATTAGCATCCCAAAGTTGGAAATTCACTTTTTTTTCTTTTCTGGTATTCCCTCCACAGTCGATGAAGTTTTTAGTGACTATACCTATTTCTGTAACATGAAAATGCTCAGGAACAAATTTTCCATTTTCCAATTGAAATTCTACATTTTCCAATGCAGGTAAAATTTTTTTGATTTCAGATAGTTTCATATTTTTATATTTTATTGTTATAATGCAATATTACGATATAAATTAGTAAATTTTTTTAACAGCATTTTTGTTGCTTAACTTTAGAGATAACATTAGAAAAGAAGACATTTATAATTTCAAATGCTTCCTCATCAATACAATAGCAAATAGAATTCCCTTCAATATTTCCTTTGATTAATCCTGCATTCTTCAATTCTTTCAAGTGTTGAGAAACCGTGGGTTGCGCCAATGGTAATTCATTCACAATATCTCCGCAAATACATTCATTCACTTTAAGTAAATACTCAATGATAGCAATCCTTGCAGGATGTCCCAAGGCTTTTGCGATAATTGCCAGCTTATTTTGCTTTTCCGTAAAAAAGTCGGTTTTTGTTGCACCCATAAATCAATTATTATCGCAATATTACGATTAATAATTCAAATTACCAAATTGAAATTCCTTGCAGAAACTACAAGGAATGCATTTATTATTTAACCTGAGTTCGGGATAAGGGATATTTTAAATAATTGATTTTCAAAATAAAATTATTTTATCGCAAAGAGAAACAAAGAAATGTTTAATTTTTGAAACGCTTTTTGAGTTAAACAATGCCAC